>CBINKF010000472.1:0-3181 GCA_966251115.1 uncultured Cellvibrio sp. | reverse complement strand
ATGGTGGCGGCTCGGTACCCAATAACAACCGTTACTCCAAAGCGGCCGATTGGCTCAAGATGGCAGACGCTTATTACCAAGCCTCTATGGACGAAAGCGATGGGAAGGTCGCCATTCCCATCATGTGGGGCACAGACGCCGTTCATGGGGTGGGCAATATCGTTGGCGCGACCCTGTTTCCTCACAATATCGCTCTGGGCGCTACACGTAACCCGGCACTTATCCGAAAAATCGGCCAGGTAACCGCAACCGAAATTGCTGTAACTGGGCGGGACTGGGATTTTTCGCCCACCGTTGCAGTGGCGCGAGATGATCGCTGGGGGCGCACTTATGAATCCTATTCAGAGGCTCCCGA
The DNA here is from genome assembly GCA_966251115.1 of uncultured Cellvibrio sp. Lineage (GTDB taxonomy): Bacteria > Pseudomonadota > Gammaproteobacteria > Pseudomonadales > Cellvibrionaceae > Cellvibrio. Next base: position 2,826 of record CBINKF010000472.1, on the reverse strand, counting down.
TCTGGTTCGCGACTATGCGGCCCAGATGGTTGAGGGTTTGCAAGGGGCTGCAGCTACCCCCGATTTTTTGTCGCTTACCCAGGTGGTGTCGACAGCCAAGCACTTTTTGGGTGATGGCGGCACATTTAACGGTATCGACCGGGGCAATTGCATCGTCAGTGAGGAGGAGTTATTCCAGGTGCACGCAGCTGGCTATTACTCAGCCATCGAGGCAGGTGTGCAAACAGTAATGGCCTCCTTCAACAGTTGGCAGGGGGAGCATATGCACGGGCATAAGTACCTGCTAACCGATGTACTTAAGGAGCAAATGGGCTTTGATGGCTTTGTGGTGGGTGATTGGAATGGTCACGGTTTTGTCCAGGGGGCCAGTGTGCTGGATTGCCCGCAGGCGATTAATGCCGGTCTGGACATGTACATGATTCCCGATCCTGAGTGGAAAACCCTGTATCACAATATTATCGATCAGGTTAATTCAGGGGTTATTCCGCGCGCGCGCCTCGATGACGCGGTGCGCCGAATTCTGCGTGTGAAGTTGCGCGCCGGTTTGTGGGATAAAGGCTTGCCTTCCTCTCGTCCCCTGGCGGGGCGCGATGATTTACTGGGCGCCGCCGAGCACCGCGCCCTGGCGCGCCAGGCAGTGGCTCAATCACTGGTTATGCTGAAAAATAAAAATGGTCTGTTGCCGCTCTCACCCAAAGCGCGAATTCTGGTGGCTGGTGATGGCGCTGACAATATCAGTAAGCAGACCGGCGGCTGGTCGGTTAACTGGCAGGGCACGGGCAATACTATGGCTGATTTCCCCGGCGCCACCACCCTGTGGATGGGGATAGATGCTGCAGTTAGTGCCGCCGGTGGCGAGGCGATACTTAGTCCAGATGGCAGCTACACGCGCAAACCGGATGTGGCCCTGGTGATTTTTGGGGAGGACCCTTACGCCGAGATGCAGGGCGATATACAGCATCAACTGCTAAAAGCCGGCGACACTGCGGATCTCGAATTGATTCGCAAATTTAAGACGGCGGGGATACCGGTGGTTGCGCTGTTTATCACCGGGCGCCCCATGTGGATAAACCGTGAATTAAATGCCGCTGACGCCTTCGTGGTGATCTGGCAGCCGGGCACAGAAGGGGCAGGTGTGGCTGACGTAATCTTCACCAAGGCCGACGGACAGGTTAACTCACCCATGAAGGGTGCGCTGAGTTTTTCCTGGCCCAGGCGTCCTGATCAGGGTCCAATTAACATAGGGGATGAGGATTACCAACCGCTCTTTCCCTATGGCTATGGTTTGCGTTTTGGCGAACGTGATCCGCTCGGCGATGAGCTGGATGAGCAGGGCCTGGTTGAAGCGGCCAATGGCGACTTACTGGAACTGTTTAATCGCCGCCCCCTTGGCCAGTATGCGTTGGTGCTAGAGGGGAAAAACAATGATCGCGCCACCTTAAACGGCAACTTTGTTAGCGTCTCCACCCTTGAGGCTTGGGCGGTTGATAAGGATGTGCAAGAGGACGCGCGTCGGCTGGTGTGGAACGGCCAGGGCGAAGGGCTGGCCGCTTTGTCCACACCCAATCGTCAAGTGTTAAGCGACTTTTATGAGTCTGATTCAGCGCTAATCTTTGAGCTTAAACTGGATCATGCACCGGAATCTGATGTGTTTGTGCGCATAGGTTGCGGTCCTTCCTGTCATTCAGATGTGGCCATTACCGAGTTGCTGCGGGAGATCGCCGGCAAAGGCTGGAAAACCCTGCGTGTCGACCTTAAATGCTTTCCCGAAGCGGGAACCAATTTTGGTTTACGTCGACTTCCGCACGAACTTTTTGCACTGATTCTCGAACCTTTTAGTTTGGTGACACGTGGTAAATTGGATCTGAGTTTTGCCCGGGTTTACCTGGAAAAGCATCGCGCCCAAGACCAAACAGTGGGGTTGATTTAGATAAAATTCGATAGTCGATAAGCCGCCTTTTGGGCGGCTTTTTTATTTGTGCTGCCTGGAAAGGGTGCGTTTAAAAAATGCGTGGTGCAGGGCGGTGTTGCAAAAAAGGGCGCGCTCTATATTCGGTCTGGCTGAAAATAGCGCGAAATATTTAATCGCCTCACCATTAGGGTGCGCGGCTAAAAACCCTATTTTTAACCCTTGGCTAATTTATAGTTTATATATCTGCTTGATTCTAAAAGTTTTATTTTCATAAATTTGTCATAATTTTTTGATTGGCACAGGCCTTGCTCAAGGGGATATCAGTCGTAATCGCGAATTGCAAAAAATTAATAACGCTAATTTTTTGTGCACAGGGAAATGAAAATTTTCTAAAGAACGCGAGCGATTTTTTAAACCATACGCACACCTCTCTGGAGAAGGCTTTATGAAAAAATACGCACCTCATCTTCTTGCTGCCGCAGTCGGTACATTAGTTAGTGCAGCACCTTCGGTTTATGCAAAAAGCCTGACAGAGTCACTGCAAACAGGCAGTGTTGTTAAAGTAAATTTTCGCACTCGCTATGAAGATGTGAGTGAAGACGGTTTGATGGATTCCAACGCGCTGACTACTCGTTCGCGCCTTTCCTATCAGTCTGGCAGCTGGAACGGATTTGGATTCTCCGCAGAGTTTGATGATGTAACAGAATGGGATAGCGTAGATTATCGCTCCTACCCAGGCGATACCAATAATCCCGGCACTGCAATTATCGCCGATCCAGAAGGTACCGAAGTAAACCAGGGTTTTATTTCCTATACGGATTTTAATAATCAAGTAAAAATTGGCCGCCAGCGTTTGATTTTGGATAATGAGCGCTTTGTTGGAAACGTAGGCTGGCGGCAGAACGAGCAGACCT
>CBINKF010000471.1:0-3181 GCA_966251115.1 uncultured Cellvibrio sp. | reverse complement strand
GAGCTGCTTTTGCTCGATAGCGAATCTGGCCAGGTGATTGATCGTCTATCGGCGACAACTGTCCCCATAACGCGGATTACTCGATTGGGCCTGGGTTGCGAGGGGATGGTGGTGGCAGATGATAGCCAGGCATTCGTTAGCCAGGATGGCGTGCAGTGGAGCCCTTGTGAGCAGCCAATAATCTGGTCGCAGTCAGAATCCATTTCCCCGGCGCAATCTCAAGCTGTACAAGAACTGTTGGTGCCGGCAATTTCCATCGAAAAAATACTGGTAGATTTGCACACAGGTCGATTTTTTGGTCGCTATGGCCCCTATGTTATCGACCTGGTTGGCTTGTGTTTGCTATTGCTGGCACTCTCTGGATTATTTTTATATTGGCGCCTGGGCAGCAAGCGTTAAAGCCATCCCTGGCTTGGTTGTAAAAGGTTTAATTATTTACCCATGCCGCTCAGGATTTTCTCCATCTCATCCATGGTTGCATCCATACGCGCAATCAAGGCGCGATAGGGTTCGGGCGAGGCTAAATCCACACCGGCAGTTTTCATCAGCACATAGGGGTAATCTGAGCCGCCCGCTTTGAGCATGGTAATAAACCTGTCGCGTGCACCTGTGTCACCTGAGCCAATTTTTTGCGAGAGCTCAGCCGCCGCCGCAATAGAGGTCGCATATTGGTAAACATAAAAATCATAATAAAAATGGGGGATATAAGCCCATTCGATACCATAGAGATCATCAATTTTTACCACGCCCTGGGCATCGCCGTGATAGCGCTTTAACAACTCCAGGTACATTTGGGTCAGCTTCTCGCCGGTTAATACCTGGCCCGCTTCCACTGCTTCATTCATTTTCAATTCGAATTCAGCAAACATAGTTTGACGGAAAAAAGTGCCGCGCAGAGTTTCCAGGCCATTGCCCAGATAAAAGAGCTTTTCCTCCGGTGTCTGCGCCTGTTTGAGCACAGAATCCTGCAGCAACATCTCATTCATGATGGAGGCTGTTTCCGCGATAAAAGTGGAGTAGTTGGCGTTTTCAAAGGTCTGCGCCTTGTTAGCCAATACCGAATGGACGGCGTGGCCGTACTCGTGGGCAAAGGTGGAGGCGCTTTCGTAGTCGTTATTGTGGTTTAACAGTACATAGGGGTGAACATCGTAGGCTTCGCCAAACATATAGGCGCCCGAGGTTTTGCCTGGCTGTGGGAATACGTGCATCCAGCGGCTGGCCACGCCTTGATCAAAGGCCGCCAGATAATCATGGCCCAAGGGCGAGAGCGCCTTGCGGGTGAGGGCGATGGAATCCTGAATGCTGAACTGCTTATCCAACTGCACCAGCGGTGGATAAATATCGTAGTAGCCCATAGCGCCTTTGATCCCCAGCATGCGTTTGCGCAGCTGAAAATAGCGGTGCAGGGTGGGCAGGCCTTTATTGACTTCGCCTACCAGGGTGCGATAAACCGCCTCGGGCATATTGTCTTTAAATAGCGAGCGCTCCAGCGAATTATTGAAGTGGCGCGCGTGGGTTTGAAATACCAGGCCCTGAATATGGGCGTTCATGATGCTGCCGAGGGTTGCCTCATAATCCTTCCAGGTTTGCCAAAAGGTATCGAATACCAATTTGCGGTCGGTGCGATTGGCGGCGGCGCGCGCACTGGTATAGCCCGCCTGGTTAAGCAGCAGGCTTTTGCCATCGCTGAGCGTGATGGTTTTCCAGGGCAGGTTGGCATTGGCCAGCATTTGGTAGATAGAGCCCGGGGCGTCGGTGAGCTGGCCGGTTTGCGCGAGAATGTTCTCCTCGTTTTTACTTAGTGTGTGGGGCGCTTGGCGCAGCACATCTTCCAATTGATGTTGATGTTTTTTAAGGCCGGGCTCCTGGGCCATAAAACGGCGGATTTTCTTTTCGCCGACAGCCAAAATTTCGGGGTTATACCAGCTGATGGCCGCCTGCAGGTCGTTCATCAACCCCTTGGCTAATTGACGGCGCTCCTCATTTTCGGCAATGCGATTGTCTTCGTCGGCTTTAAGCGTGGCGTAGACCATCAGCCGGGTTGCCTCTTTGGCAGCGCTGGAGATTGCGTCGGAAGCGGCTAACAGGCTTTTGGCATTTTTACCCAGAGTGCCCTGATATTTTTTTAGTGCGGCTAAGTCGCTATCCACTTTAACTTTGGCCTGGCTCCAGGCGGACGCGCTGGGGTAAAGATCGGTGAGGTCCCAAATATATTTTTCGTTTACAGCCTGAAGCTGACTGGGTGTATCGGGCGCCGCCGCGAAAATGGCCGGGGAAAGTTGGCAGCTGGCCAGGGCACAGGCGAGGGCTAGGTGTTTGAGGCTAAAGCGCTTACTCATGGGCATCATCTCCCGAGGCGGTGGATAGAATTTGTAAATACTATAGATAGCTAGTGGTAAGGGAATGTCACCGGGTCTTTATTAACAGCCTGTTAAAAGACCGGCCCCAATTGTTGATGCAGAAAGCGCCAAGGTCAATGCAAAAAAGGGCGCTATAGCGCCCTGAGTAGATTAGAGCTCGCCGAGGAACCCCCCGGATTGGTGTGCCCAGAGTTGGGCGTAAACACCGCCCAGGGCGAGCAGCTGTTGATGGGAGCCCTGTTCAATGATCTGCCCCTTGTCCAATACGATGAGCCTGTCGAGTGCTGCTATGGTGGACAGGCGGTGGGCAATGGCGATAACAGTTTTGCCTTCCATCAGGTAGTTTAAATTGTTTTGGATGGCGGCTTCGACTTCCGAGTCCAGTGCTGAAGTCGCTTCATCCAAAATAAGAATAGGCGCGTTTTTAATTAGCACTCGCGCAATCGCAATGCGCTGGCGCTGGCCGCCCGAGAGCTTAACACCGCGCTCACCCACATGGGCGTCGTAGCCGGTGCGGCCCAGGTTGTCGCTCAGCGATAAAATAAAATCGTGGGCCTCGGCCTGCTTGGCGGCGCGAATCATTTCCTCCTCGGTTGCATCGGGTTTGCCGTAGAGCAAATTCTCGCGGATCGAGCGGTGCAACAGCGAGGTGTCCTGAGTCACCATCCCTATATGGGCGCGCAGGCTCTCCTGCTGCACCTTGGCAATGTCCTGTCCATCAATCAGTACCTGGCCGGCACTCACGTCATAAAAGCGCAACAGTAGATTAACCAGCGTGGATTTGCCCGCACCGGAACGGCCCACCAGGCCAATTTTTTCTC
>CBINKF010000470.1:0-3181 GCA_966251115.1 uncultured Cellvibrio sp. | reverse complement strand
CAGCTTTTTGCGCGACTACACCAAAATGAAAATTATGGACCTGTCGGAAGTGCATGCCGGCGGGTCGGGTAATGCGCCCATTCTCGGTCAATACCTGGCAAAAATTATTCTCAACAAGGACACCCAGCGCTTCTCTAATCCCGACTGGAAGTTTATTCACTCTTACCTGATCGATTCCTGTGGCATTAAGGCCAACCAGTCGCGCCTGTATTTTTATATTTTTAGCTCCGGCGGTGGCACCGGTTCGGGCATGGCATCGGAATTTGGTTTGGCGCAGCAGTACGCCTACATGAGTAAAACCTTTGAGACCCGCTCGGTAGAGGAAGACAACCGCGGCCACTCTTTTGTGTTTGAGCCGATTTTTACCAGCGGCATCTGCATACTGCCCAATATTTCCGACCATGGTGTGGAAATGTCTGAGGCACTGCATATCAATGCGGGTCGTCTGCTGTGTAAGTATTTATCGGAGGAGTGGGATTTTTCCTACAACTTTGACAATGAGGATACCAGCGAAGCCAGCGTTATGCGGCGCATTCGCCCCTGGAATGCGATGATGCTGATATCCAACGATATTATGCGTTACGCCGAAGCCACCGACGACGGCAATATTCCGCACATAGATGTCAACGCCATGGAGAAGTACGCCAACCAGTACATCTCGCAGCAAATTTTCAACATACTCACTGCCCAGGCGGTCACCACCGATTACGACGAAAACTATTTCCGCCGCGCCGGTATCGACATAGGGGAAACCATTCGCCTGGATGCCAATGATTTGTTTATGAGTTTGGCTGGCCCGGTGGCGGTGGCTTATGCGGAGTCGGTTATTCCGGCGCCGGCGCACACGGGTGAAAAGCTGCGCGGCTATGATAAAAAGTCCAGCGAGCTGAACATCGATGATTTGTTTTTCCGCTCCATCGACCTGCCGCACTTTAATAAAATTACCCAGGCGATTGAAGGTATCAGCTTGCTGCCCATTGAGAGCGAACGCTATCGCGATGCCCTGGGCCGCTATAGGGAAAAAGGCTATGATCCTGAGGACCTGAAACAGCTGCACTTCTTTAAAAATTGCTCGTCCATAGTGTCCATTATTTCGCTGCCCAAGGATTACAAGCTCTCCTATATGGATTTGAATCGACTCAAATCCCACTTGAATGCGCTCTTCCCCAACACCACCCTAAAACGCTATGCGCTGGTGATTGGCGCCTCGGCCAATATTTCGCTAACAACCCTGATAGTGAAAAGCCCCTGCCTGAGCGACGACTTCCTCACCTTGATTTGCGCCTATATCAAACGCTGCTTTGCCAAAACCGATTTCCGTTTTGACGAGAAGTTGGACAAGGCGATGATCGACTTTATCAGCGCCGAACAATTTGATGAGGCCATAGTCGATGAGATGCTCGGCGAGTATGAAAACCCGGCCAAAATCCTCGATACCAATTGGTACGCGATTAAGCCCATGTACGAGAAAAAATATCGCGAGCTGATTAACGACAGCGACAAATTCTGTTCCATTAATGATATTCGCCTGACGCGCGACAGCGTTAAAAAGGCCATTAAATACCTGCGCGAAATTTATCGCCATCGCATCAGTAAAACCCGAATTATTTCGCTCAATACCGATTTTCCTCCCGGAAAGGAAAAGCGCTAGGGCCTGTTTACACTAACGGGTAATTGCTGCATTGTCTGTTCGCCCCGAAAGTGCATGGCTTTCGGGGCGTTTTTCTTTCCATGGAATACTCTATAAAAACCTAGGCGTAAGCCAAACGCTCATCCACTTGCGGGTCCAGCTCGCGCACCGGGCGCACCTCGATGGTACCCTGGCGCGCCGGTGGAATTTGACTGGCCAGTTGCAGGGCTTCATTCAGATCGCGCGCATCCAGCAAATAAAAGCCGGCCAATTGCTCTTTGGTTTCGGCAAAAGGGCCGTCGGTCACCAGAGATTTACCGTCGCGCACACGCAGGCTAGTGGCGCTGTTAGTGGGATGCAGCGCGTGGCCACCGAGCATATGGCCGCTGGCGCTTAAGCCTTCGCCGCAAGCCATGCACTCTTCGTTGAGCGACTGCCACTCGGCGGCAGTCATTGCATTGACAATTTTTTCATCGTAGTACACCAGGCACAGGTATTTCATATTGGCTTCTCCAGTTATCCGTGTTGTTCACAAATTGCTTTCAGGTTTTGTAGCCCGGCTTCAAAATCCTTGCCCACCATCTTGTCTATATCCATAAACAGCCCCATCAGTTTGCCTAAAAAGGGTTGTTTGCCTTCCATCGCCCAGCTTAGCTGGGTGCTTTCGCCCTGGGGCAAAAGGGTGAAGTGGGCGCTGTTGTGGGCCTTCATGGGGCGAAAAAAATCCAGTTGAATCAGCAGCTGGTGATTGCCGGTTGCCTCCAGAATTTCCATGCGCCCGGCGCCGATTTTGTTGTTGCCGCTCCAGCTGTAAATAGCGCCCCTGCCGGATTCGGCGCCAGAGAATTCGCGCTGCAGTTGCGGGTCGAGCTTTTCCCAGGGCGACCAGCTGCTCCAATGATGGAAATTTTGTAGCTGCGCAAAAATAACATCTGGCTGGGCGTTGATGGTGATGTGCCGCTCAATGCGAAATTGCCCCGGACGGGAGTTGATATACAACAGCAGCGCTATCACTGCCACTAACGCAAAGAGTAAAAAAGTTTTCATCGCTTTAGCTCCTTTTAACCGAGTATGAATAAACCAGTGATCGAGTGTGAATGATTCGCTAATCGGGTATGACTGTTCGAGTAACGGGTATTGAACATGATGAAGGGTGTGATTGTTGTCATCTTGAAATTCCTCGCTGAGTTTTATCCGTTAGTCGCAGCGCAAGGTGTCAAATCGACAGCGAGGATAAAATTTTTTATCGAGGGCTTTTGGCCGCGTAGGTGCAGCGCGTAAAAACCAATTCAGCTAATACCGGGCAATTAATGCAAAATGCCGGGTTCAGCATAGCGCGAGTCCAGCAATCAGGTCAGGCTGGCGAGCTGCTTTTGCAAAAAACGCTGCTCCGGAGCCTGGTCGGTTAGCGCCAGGGCGCGCTCGTAGGCGGCTTTAGCCTTAGGGATTTGCCCCAGTTGACGGAGGAAATCCGCGCGCGCTGCGTGGCACAGGTGATAGTCCTGCAGCTGGCCAGCGTCGAGCAGTGCTTCCACCCTGGCCAGCCCCGCG
>CBINKF010000469.1:0-3185 GCA_966251115.1 uncultured Cellvibrio sp. | reverse complement strand
TCCCAAGTTTTGGGATATTTCCTCGATTTCGGTCTTTATTAAGTAAATCAGAGCTTACATTAAAAGCGAAAAAAATATTTATAAACCTAACAATTTTACATAACTGCTAGTTTTCCCCATTTCTCTATTACCTCGTCTTGCCCTAAATCAAGCATCCTCTCTTTCAATTGTTCAGTGTCCGGGCCCCGGTGTCAGGATGCCGGTGTCAGGATAGTCCCCAGTGTCAGTATAGTTGTCGCGTCAACTGAACTAAGAAAACAAAAATCGGAGCGGCAGCAATGAAAAATTGGATACACAATCAGGCTCCTAACGCCACTTTATTTTTTTAAATAAAAAAATTCCTATCGTTAAATTCATCTGTAAATAATGATTTGTGGCTATTGTGCGAAATTAAGAATATTTAGCCTGTATTAGCCAGGCTTCATCTCCAGTTGGCTCCTCGGCCAACCCCTTTCTGCCTTCCTGTCTTCTTTAGAAGATGGAAAGGCAGCTTTTTTTATTGATCGTAGTTAATTTTACGGTACCTCAAAAATTGTTCGATTTACCAAAAATTAATGTTGAATATCATTTTTCAGTTTTCCATTGATCTGTAAAAAACAGTTAAAAAGTAAAATTGCAGTAGGTGTAAATTCAATTAATCGGTAAATTAATAACGTTGATACCTTAACTATAAAATGCGGGTTGGCTCTTGAGCTTGTGCTTAATCCACCAAGAGCGGGTGCTTGCGGGCTTTAAATAAATAATGTTAGGTGCGTGGTTTTAAAAAAATCTGTGTTTCGCGTGCAGATGTGTTTCGCATGTTAAAGAGTGACCAAAAGAAAATCATGAAATTCCTATTTAAGATCTGTCTAGTTGTTGTTTCCTCCTCGGTGTTGATGAGCTGTCTGAATCAAGAGCCACTTAACACAATTCAAACTCGGGACCTTAGTCGTTGGCCGGTGTCTGCCAGCCCGGCATCAAATCCGGATGTTGAGAAGCGAGTTCAAATTCTATTGGGAAAAATGTCGCTGGAGGAAAAAGTCGGCCAGATAATGCAGGCGGAAATCCAGGTTATTACCCCCGACGAGGTACGGCAATACCATATAGGTTCCGTATTAAATGGTGGCGGTTCAATGCCGGGCCATAAGGCAGGCGCGCAAGCCGCTGATTGGCTCGCCTTGGCCGATAGCTATTGGGAAGCTTCCATGGATGCGCGCGATGGCGGCGTTGCTATTCCCATTTTTTGGGGTACAGATGCTGTGCATGGCGATGGCAATCTGGTTGGGGCGACCCTGTTTCCGCACAATATTGGATTGGGGGCAATGCACAATCCCGAATTAATTCGCGCTATAGGTGAGGCGACGGCAGAGGAAGTGCGAGCGACAGGAGTTGAGTGGGTATTTGGCCCTACGCTGGCTGTAGCACAGGACGACCGTTGGGGGCGCACCTACGAAAGCTATTCCGAGGACCCGGCGTTAGTTCGTCAATACGCGGGCGCCATGGTGACTGGATTGCAGGGAAGGGCTGGTACTTCTGCGTTTCTCGATGAAACTCATGTGATCGCTACGGCCAAGCATTTTCTCGCCGATGGTGGTACAGATCATGGTGATGACCAGGGCGATGCACGTGTTAATGAGCAGGCCTTGGTCGATATCCATAACGCCGGTTATCCCAGCGCTATTGCTGCCGGTGTGCAAGCGATTATGGCCAGTTTTTCGTCCTGGAATGGCGAAAAGAATCATGGCAACGCCTATTTGTTAACTGAGGTGTTAAAGCAGCGAATGGGTTTTGATGGTCTGGTGGTGGGTGATTGGAACGGCCATGGTCAGGTGCCCGGTTGTACCAACGATAGTTGTGCACAGGCAATCAACGCCGGTATAGACCTGGTGATGGTGCCCTATGACTGGAAAGCAATGTACACCAACACCCTAAAACAGGTGCGCGCTGGCGCTATACCCGTGGCGCGTCTGGATGATGCCGTCAGCCGAATTCTCCGCGTAAAACTTCGCGCCGGATTATTTGCTAAAAAACCCTCCGCGCGGCTTATGGCCAATAGCCAGAATGTTGTGGGAAGCCCTGCCCATAGGGCCCTGGCGCGACAGGCGGTGCGCGAGAGTTTGGTGTTGTTAAAAAATCACAACCAGCTTTTGCCGCTTAACCCACAGCAGACCATTTTGGTGGCTGGTCCCGGCGCCGACAGTCTTGCAATGCAATCAGGCGGATGGAGTGTGAGCTGGCAGGGAGTGGGTATTCCCAATAGCCAGTTCCCTGGTGCAACCTCGATATTTTCCGGTATTCAATCTGCCGTGGCGCAGGCGGGCGGTCGCGCAATCCTGTCAGTCGATGGCCATTTTGATAGCAAGCCAGATGTCGCCATAGTGGTGTTTGGCGAGCAACCCTACGCGGAGGGGCAGGGGGATCGCGACACTCTGGAATTTGAACCTGGTGACAAGCAGAGTCTGGCGCTACTTAAATCGTTTAAGGCGAAAGGAATACCTGTGGTTTCGGTATTTTTAAGTGGGCGGCCGCTTTGGGTGAATCCAGAGCTGAATGCCTCCGATGCTTTTGTCGCAGCCTGGTTGCCGGGGTCTGAAGGTGCCGGTATTGCCGATGTCATTATTGCCAAAGCCGAGGGTAAACCAAATTATGATTTCGCCGGGCGCTTGTCTTTCTCCTGGCCCAAGCTGCCCTTGCAGACTGACTTAAATCCACGCTCCCCTGGGTATGATCCATTATTTGCGCTTGGCTTTGGTTTGAATTATGCGGGAGGAAAACAGGGACCGCTGCAGCTGGCGGAGCAGGTGCCTGGTTTAGCATCCGACAATCCAGATCAGTTTGATCTTTTTGTGGGGCGCCCCATGCAACCCTGGGGGGTGCTCATTCGCGATTATGAGCAGGATCAGCTGATGAGCGGTTCATTTGCCGAGCTTCGCAGCGGCAGAGTGACGGTCGAGTCCTCGGATAAGGATGTGCAAGGCGATGCGCTGAGTCTGCGCTGGCACGACACCTGGTTGGCGGGATTGAGCTTGGAATATGGTCCAGCATTGGATCTATCGCCATTTGGGAATGAAGGAACTCTGGCTTTTGATTTAAAGGTTGATCAATTGGCGGAAGGCGACCTGTTTGTGGTTGTGCACTGCGGTGAAGGCTGCGAGCGTCGCCTGGACATCACACTCGATGCGCGAATGCAAATGAATAAAGGCTGG
>CBINKF010000468.1:0-3187 GCA_966251115.1 uncultured Cellvibrio sp. | reverse complement strand
TGGGGGCGACTGACGCCTATGTTCGCCGTCCCTTCCTTTATACCGGCCTTTGGTATGGTGTGGGTGGCGGTGTTATAGCGGCGCTGCTGCTGGCTTTGGGATTTTGGTGGTTGTCTGGTCCGGTCGCACAATTTGCTGATCTTTATCAAAGTCAGTTCCGTCTCGAAAGCTTAGGCTTTATGGAGAGCCTGCAGTTAATCCTGATGGCTGGCCTGACGGGATTGCTGGGCGCCTGGATAGCGGTGGCGCGCCATCTCTATCTGCTACAACCGCGCTGATCCGGACGCGAAAACAGGACGTAAAAGCCGCGCAGGCTGGGTGTTTGAGGCTGAATCAAATTCATGACAAATGCCATCTGCTGTGAACTTTTTCAGGCCTAGCCGAACTAATTTGCAGGTGCTACACTCCGGAGCACTAGAAATTGGAGATACATCAATGAGCACAAGCACAAGTCTGCAGCCAATCGGCGTTCTGGCGCCAGGTGCAAACCTGAATGCCTATGTTCAAGCCGTCAGCAGTTTTGCCATCCTCTCGGTTGAGCAGGAGCAGGAGCTGGCGCGCGACTTACACCAAAATGGCAACCTCGATGCCGCGCGCAAGTTGGTTATGGCCCATCTGCGCTTTGTGGTGCACATCGCCCGCTCATACAACGGCTATGGTCTGCCCCTGGGCGACCTGATTCAGGAAGGCAACGTCGGCCTGATGAAAGCGGTAAAACGCTTTGATCCGGACAAGGGCGTGCGCCTGGTATCCTTTGCCGTGCACTGGATCAAAGCCGAAATTCACGAATTTATCCTGCGCAACTGGCGCATCGTCAAAATTGCCACCACCAAAGCTCAGCGCAAGCTGTTCTTCAACCTGCGCGGCGCCAAAAAACGCCTGGCCTGGTTGAGTAACGACGAAGCCCATGCCGTAGCTCAGGATCTGGGGGTAGATGTTAAGCAGGTGCGCGAGATGGAAGGCCGTCTGGCCTCCTACGATGCCGGTTTTGACGCCAGCGAAGATGACGATGACGACAGCTATGTCGCCCCCGCCCACTACCTGGAAGACAATCGCTACGATCCGGCCGCCCGTTTGGAAGAAGCCAACTGGGAAGCGACCAGCGTTAACGGTTTGGAAATGGCCCTGGAGAAACTCGACGACCGCAGCCGCGTTATCCTGCAGCGCCGCTGGTTGAATGACGACAAGGCCACCTTGCACGATCTGGCTGCCGAATATGGTGTATCCGCTGAGCGCATTCGCCAGCTGGAAAAAAATGCCATGAACAAAGTCAAAGCCATGATGCTGGAAGCCTGATAAGCTTTGCCAAGGTCCTAAAAAGCCGCGCTTGTCGCGGCTTTTTTATGCCCATCAATTTAACTTGATCAAACCAAATGCCCCGAATTTTTATACTTATTGCCGCCATTAGCGGTCTTTTGTCGGTAATGATCGGTGCTTTTGCCGCCCATGGTTTCAAGCAGATATTGTCTGTTGACGCGCTACGAACAGTGCAAATAGCTGCGCAATACCAGATGTATCACGCCCTGGCACTGTTGGCAGTGGGTGTTTACGCCAACAACCGACCGATGCAAAAAGGCTTAAAAGCGGCCGGCCTTGGCTTTATACTGGGCGCCATTTTATTTAGTGGCAGCCTTTACGCCCTGGCCTTGGGAGCACCGCGCTGGCTGGGACCAATTACTCCCCTGGGCGGCCTCTGCTTTATGTGGGGCTGGGCCAGTTTGATTCTGGGCCATTGGCGCGCTAATACCTAGCTTCCTGATAATCCGCATTATTTGACGAATCTTATGACTGATACCCCAGAGCTGCCCGCGCTTGAAGACGCGGAGCAGGGCTTTTTAATCAAGCCGGAATTTAAACCCAAATCCATCCGCAGCTTTGTGATTCGCGCCGGGCGTATCACCGAGGGCCAGAAAAAAGCTTTCGACCTCTGCTGGCCGAAAGTGGGCCTCAGCTTGTTTAAAGGCCTGATCGACCCGCGCCAGATTTTTACACGCGAGGCGCCCGTGGTGCTGGAAATTGGTTTTGGCATGGGCGATTCCCTGCTGCAAATGGCCCGGGCCGAGCCGGATAAAAATTTTATTGGCATTGAAGTTCACCCGCCCGGTGTGGGCCGCTTAATAAATCTCGCAGTTCAGGAAGAATTAAGTAACCTTCGCGTATACATGGCGGACGCAATGGACGTGCTTGAGGATTGTATTCCCGATGCCAGTATCGATCGCCTGCAGTTGTACTTCCCCGATCCCTGGCACAAAAAAAAGCATCACAAGCGCCGTATTTTACAGCCGGAGTTTGTACAAAAAATTCGCCCGAAATTAACACTGGGCGGTGTGTTCCACATGGCAACGGATTGGCAGAACTATGCGGAACACATGATGGAAGTTATGAGTGCCGCACCCGGTTTTAGCAATACCCAACCCGCGGGTGAATATTCACCGCGCCCGGATTACCGCCCCATCACCAAGTTTGAAAAACGCGGTGAGCGTTTGGGGCACGGAGTTTGGGACCTGTGATTTGAAAGGGTTGAGTAATTTGCTAAGGTGAGTGTGCACAATAAAAGATGAAATGGAGTTCAAGGCATTTGACCGATTAACACACACAGGTCTTTTTATGTCTGGAGCGCAGGAGTAATTGGCCAGTGATACAGATAGATAAGGACCAAGCTAATTTCAACGGAGAACGAAATGGCCAGCAAAGCAAAAGTATTAACCCTTTCCGCATTTATCGCTGCTGCAGTTTCCGGCAGCGTCTACGCCCAGGATCATTCAGCTGAAGTTACCGTCATGGGCGGTCGCATCTTTTTTGATGATCCACTGGAAGATTCCAACACCTGGGGCGCTGCCGTAGGTTTCCCCATCAACGACAACTGGACCCTGGAAACTGTGTGGAGCCGTTACGACACAGAAACCAGCGCTGACGCCACCGATGTGGATGGCACCCAGTACCGTGTGGATGGTATTTACAACGTTAACACCGAAAGCCAATGGAAGCCTTACCTGGCCATGGGTGTGGGCGATCTCAAGCGCGAGTGGAACAATGGCGGTGTTAAAGATTCCGCACGCGGAACTCTGGTTAACCTGGGTGCCGGTATTAAGCACGACTTGGGCGGCAACTGGCAGTTCCGCACCGACCTGCGCGCGTTCCGCAGCCTGGACAACGACTACACCGACCTTGCCCTAAACCTGGGCCT
>CBINKF010000467.1:0-3187 GCA_966251115.1 uncultured Cellvibrio sp. | reverse complement strand
TCATCACCAAGCCGCTATAACCGGCGATACTGGTTATCATTACCGATTCAAATAGCAGGCTGCCGACAATACTCGATGGCCGTGCACCCAGGGCTTTGCGAATACCAATTTCGCGAGTGCGCTCCTTAACGGTAATAATCATGATATTGCTCACGCCGACTATGCCTGCGAGCAATGTGCCTATGCCCACCACCCAAATAAATGCATTGAGGCCGGTAAACATTTCGTTTATCTCCCGGGCATCGCGCGCTTTATTGGCCACTTCAATGGCGCGCTTGTCGTCAGGCGATATTTTGTGACGCTGCTTCAGCAGGGCCACTATGTCATCTTCCAATTTGAAGGGGTCTGCACCTTGCTTGGGGCGAACGGTAATTAACTTGACTTCCAGGCCGCCGCCAAATGCTTTTTTAAAGGCACTCACCGGCATATAGATGCGCTCGGACATACGCCCGCGATTGCCCTTGTCATAAAACAGGCCGATCACTTTAAAAGTTATGCCGTTGATTTGAATGGATTTACCTATAGCCTCCACATAACTGGTAAACAGCCGGTCCGCTACGCGTGTACCAATTACCACCACCTTGCGGTTTTCATCCTGATCCAGGCTATCGAGCCTGCGCCCCTCGTTAAACCCAACCTTCTCTTTAATATTGAAATACTGGTCAGCCACACCCAGCACCTGAAAGCTGCCCGACTTGGTGCCAAAGGTGACGGAGATATCCGAGTTGATAAAACTGCCCAGGGGATTTTCGCTGGACATAAAGCGCACACCGGGAATTTGCTGGCGCACCGCGCGCATATCATCTTCATCCAGAGCAATCGCACGGCCCACCGGCAGCCCCATATAGGGTACCGAAGTGCTATTGGGAAAAATCCAGATGGAATCGGCCACATCGTTGCTCCAACCATCGGAAAACGCGTTCTGCATGCCACGCCCTGCACCTAACAGCAGGATCAACATTAAAATTCCCCAAAACACCCCAAAGGCAGTCAGCCCGGTGCGCAACTTGTTGTGACGCAGGCTAAAGAGAATTTCCTGCAAGCTATCCATAGGAGTGCCTCAAAATAGGGGTGCCTCAATACAGTTCAATAAAAATACCCTTCAAATAAAAATACCCTTCAGCCGCAGGACTGAAGGGCGAGGGATAACTGCCTGGATATGGCCTGCGCCAGCAACTTACCCCTAAAGTGCGGGAAGAAAACCGAAAACTGCATATTGGGGATCAGCATTCAGTTTACTCATAACCTTGGATGTCCAAAGCCAGGGGTTTGGATTCAACAGGTTAAAAAAAATTTATGGTCCGTTCGCTAGCACCTTATGGCTCGCCGGGCTAAAAGAGTTTTTATTTATGCTGGAAACTTAGATGCTCCCTAAAAAAGAGCCATTTTTTTAGTTATTCAACGCTTTAACTAACCCGCCCATGTACCTTACGCCGGTTTTTTGCTTAACTAAATATGAGCCCGAATGGGAAGTGGCTGGTTCCGCTCTAGCAATTCAGGTTGCTAACGGTTATTCGCCGATGTTAATCCCATCCACTAGCCAACCACGCGGCTAATAAGCTTGTGAACACTTGTTAAATCGCCAGACAGGGAATTAACAGAGCCTCCACAAAAGTAACCAGTATTCGCCTAAAAGCTTGCCAAGCCACACTTGCAAAGCACGTCATTTAGGAGCAATACCATGAATAATCCCTTCCTGGCCAACACCGGCCCACGCGCCGCTTACACAGAAGCAGCAGACCTGGTAATTAGCCACAGCGGCAATAAAAATAACCAGGTGCTGCGCACCTGCAGCACCCCCTATGCCATTTGGAAATCCAAATACGGCAAAGCCGCCTCGCCTTTTACAGCGCTGCTAAATGGCAAAGCCAAAGAGGCCGCCATCATCGATGGCGAGGTCTGGCTGTTCTCCACCAAGGCGGTAAAAGCCGGGGACCTGGTTAGCGCAATTAAAATCGCGCTCAATTATTTCAACGCGAGCGCCGAGGAATTTGTGCAGGATGTGTATATCAAACACCTGGACAGCACCGACCAAAACGCCATGCACCGCCAGGCAGAAATAATAGAAAGCCGCAAATACTACCAATCCGTTAGCCTGGCGGTAATGGACGCCGCACAGCAGCTGGGAAATTCCAACGAATTACATTTTTGGGTATTTGCGACTGGCGGTAGTAGAAACAACAGTTCCTTAGCCTATCAAAGCCTGTATGCCGGGCAACTGGGAGGCTGTTTGCAATCACAGTGGAAATTGACCGCGTTGAATGTGTAAGTTGTAACGTTTGAATATAAAAAAGCGCAGCCCTTTCGAGCTGCGCTTTTTTATTTTTTCACTTAATTTACTTAAACAATCGCTTGCGAGCGATTCACTCCATTAATCAGCGCTTTAACCGCCGAGCTGATAATGTTGCGATCCTGGCCCACACCAAATACGGCGCGGCCATTATTTACTTTCAACTCTACGTAGGTTACGGCCGCTACATCCGAGCCTTCGCCCACCGCGTGTTCGTGATAGTCGATAACACTCACCTCAACGCCAGCAAACTGGCTGATGGCGTGGGCGGCGGCGTCGATTGGGCCATTGCCGCTGCCGCTGATCTCCACGGTTTTGTTTTGATGTTGGGCGTGAATCACTATATCCACCTGGTGGGTATCATCCGCCTGGCTGAATTTGCTCGACTGGTAAGTGATGGGTGCGTTAACCGCCAGGTATTCTTCGTTAAAGAACTTCACAATATCCGCGCCCTTAACCTCCTTACCTGTAGCATCGCTCACACGCTGCACTACGCCGCTAAATTCAATTTGCAAACGGCGCGGCAATTGCAGGCCAGCTTCCTGTTGCAACAAGAAACTCACGCCGCCTTTACCGGATTGGGCATTAACGCGCACTACCGCATCGTAGCTGCGATTTAAATCCGCCGGGTCAATCGGCAAATAGGGCACTTCCCAAAGCGCATCTTTTTTTTGTACCGCGAAGCCTTTTTTGATGGCGTCCTGGTGTGAACCGGAGAAAGCGGTAAACACCAATTCACCGGCATAGGGGTGACGCGGATGCACTGGCAATTGGGTGCACTCTTCGTGCAACTTGCGCACGCGGTCGATATCGGAAAAATCCAAACCCGGATTCACACCCTGTGAATACAAATTCATCGCCAAGGTCACCAAACACACATTACCGGTGCGCTCGCCG
>CBINKF010000466.1:0-3189 GCA_966251115.1 uncultured Cellvibrio sp. | reverse complement strand
AGATCCTGGTAGTAATGCAGGTTGTGAATTGTATTCAGCTGGGCACCAAGCATCTCATTGCACTTGTCCAAGTGATGCAGGTAGCTGCGCGAAAAATTCTGGCAGGTGTAACAGCTGCATTCCGGGTCGAGCGGACCTGTATCCTCACGATATTTGGCGTTGCGCAGCTTGATGACACCGGCGCGAGTAAACAGATGGGCGTTGCGCGCATTGCGGCTGGGCAGTACACAGTCAAACATATCTATACCGCGACGCACACCCTCCACCAGATCGGCGGGCTTGCCCACACCCATCAGGTAACGCGGCTTGTCGACCGGCATTGCAGGGGCTATGTGGTCGAGAATGCGCAGCATGTCCTCTTTGGGCTCACCCACTGAGAGCCCGCCTATGGCATAGCCATCAAAGCCGATTTCCACCAAGCCGCTGAGCGACTCAGTGCGCAGGTTTTCGTACATACCGCCCTGCACTATGCCGAACAGCGCCGAAGGATTATCGCCGTGGGCCGTTTTGGAACGCGCCGCCCAACGCAGTGATAACTCCATTGACTGACGGGCCTCATGCACGCTTGCCGGGTAGGGAGTGCACTCGTCAAAAATCATCACCACATCTGAACCCAGGTCGCGCTGCACCTGCATGGAGGTTTCCGGGTCAAGAAACACCTTGCTGCCGTTAATCGGTGATTTAAAGCTCACCCCCGCCTCGGTGATTTTGCGCAGCTTGCCCAGGCTGAATACCTGAAAACCGCCAGAATCGGTCAGGATCGGGCCTTGCCACTGCATAAAATCGTGTAAATCACCATGGGCTTTGACCACCTCTGTACCCGGGCGCAGCATCAAATGGAAGGTGTTACCCAGAATAATGTGAGCGCCTATGTCTTTGATATCGCGCGGGGTTAAGCCCTTTACTGTGCCGTAGGTTCCCACCGGCATAAATGCCGGGGTCTCCACTGTCCCCCGGGGAAATCTGAGCCGCCCGCGCCGGGCCTTACCCACCTGGGTGTCCAGTTCAAAAGTCATAAAACATTCACGGGTCATGGTCGATCCACTCATTGGAAAATCGGTAAGCTACTAAATTAAGTGCAAGGGGTTAAGTGCAAGGGGTTAAGTGCAAGGGGTTAAGTGCAAGGGGTTAAGTGCATATGCAAGGGGTTAAATGCGCAAGTAAGGCGTTAAGGCCGCGCGCTGGGCGGCAGGTCTTGCGCGGCATTGGGGTTGCGCGTAATAAACATGGCATCGCCGTAGCTGAAAAACCGGTACTCACGACTAACAGCTTCTTTGTAGGCGGCCATGGTATGACTAAAACCAGCGAAGGCTGACACCAGCATAATCAAGGTGGATTCGGGCAGGTGGAAATTGGTAATCAGGGCGTCCACTACCTGAAATTCATAACCCGGATAAATGAAAATACTGGTCTCGCCGCGATAGGGATGTATTTCCCCTTTTTGACTGTTATTGCCGTACCCATGTGCAGCCGACTCCAGACTGCGCACACTGGTGGTCCCCACCGCGATAACCCGCTTGCCCGCGGCCTTGGTGGCACGCACCAGCTCACAGACGCCTTGGTCAACGTCCATTATCTCGCTGTGCATTTGGTGTTCGTGAATATTGTCCACGCGCATATTCTGGAAAGTGCCCGCCCCCACATGCAGGGTAACGAAGGCAATTTGCACCCCCTTATCCCGCAACTGCTGCAGCATCAACTCATCAAAGTGCAAACCCGCCGTGGGTGCCGCCACTGCCCCCTGCTTCTCGCCATAAACTGTCTGGTAGCGCTCGCGATCCGCCAGCTCATCGGCGCGATCTATATAAGGCGGCAGCGGCATATGGCCAATGCGCTCCATCACCAGAAGTGCGGTCTCTTCGGTGAGAAAGCGCCACTCAAACAGTGCATCATGGCGCGCCAACAGCTGCACGCGCGAACCATCCTGAAGAATTACCTGAGTGCCCAGCCTGGGCGCCTTACTGGCGCGGGTATGGGCAAACACACACCGGTCATCCAGCACTCGCTCCACCAGTATTTCCACCTGACCACCGGTCTCTTTTTGACCAAAGAGACGCGCCGGAATCACCCGGGTATTGTTGAACACCATCAGGTCGCCCGGGTTGACCAGGTTAAGCAAGTCGGGAAATTGCCCATGGGTCATGGCCCCACTTAACCCCTCCAGCTGAAACAGCCGGCTGCCGCGCCGCTCACGGGCGGGAGTGCGGGCGATAAGGGAGTCGGGCAAATCGTAGTGAAAATCCTGGCGCAGCATAAAACTCAGGGCTAGAAACCAAAAAGGCGGCAAGGTTATACCAATTCAGTCACTATGCAAAATATTCCCGCCACTGCAGCCGCTGCGCATAAACTGACCACCATTCGAGCAGCCGCTAAAACACCTGCATTAAGTGTTTGACATTAAAAATGAAATCATTAGAATGCGCCCTCACTTGCCAGTGTGGCGGAATTGGTAGACGCACCGGATTCAAAATCCGGCGCCCTTAAAAGCGTGTCGGTTCGAGTCCGACCACTGGCACCAAACTCCGAGAGCCCGTAATTGGGCTTTAAAAAAAGGCTCGCAGCAATGCGAGCCTTTTTTATTTAAGCGCAAATCCACCTTAGTGTTTTACACCGCTGGCGCAAAATGCTTATGATACTGTTTTTATAAGCACTCCCTGATTCCCCTCGCATGTCCCAAACCAGCCAACGCCAAGCCATTATGTTTGCCGACGTTTCCGGCAGCTCGGCGCTGTATAAGCGTTTGGGTAACGAGCGCGCCAAAGCCATTATCGACCAGGCAGTTCACTTTATGACCGCCCTGACCATTGTTCAGGAGGGCACCCTGGTAAAAACCATTGGCGACGAGGTGATGACCCGCTTTGACAGCTGTGCCCACGCCTGTGAAACGGCGGTTGCTATCCAGAAGCGCTGCGCCAAGGAACCGCAGCTGAAGTTTTTGGGGATTCGCATCGGCATAGCCTATGGCGAATCCCTGGTTACCCCCCAGGATGTGTTCGGCGATACGGTTAACGATGCCGCCTTTGTGGCGCACATCGCCCGAGCCAACCAGATTGTTATCACCCAAAGTGTGGTGGATGCCCTACCCGCCCAGCTTCAGCGCGAATGCCAAATGTTTGATCGGGTGCACCTGAAAGGCGACCAGGAGAAATCCCTTATCTTTCGCCTGCTGTGGGAGCCGCGCGGCAATCA
>CBINKF010000465.1:0-3192 GCA_966251115.1 uncultured Cellvibrio sp. | reverse complement strand
CGTCAGCCTTGCTCAGCAGTCGACACCAAACCCTTGAGGCGCTTTGGGACAAATACCGCGGCCTCCAAACACCGCTGCTGCGTCAGCTGCTAAATCAGTACCTGCCTTCTGCTGAATTGCGTCAGCGGCTTGCGTTAAATCTGCCCTTACCACTGCTGGCGGATATGCTGTTAATACTGGCACCGCAATTGGGGCCGCTATTGCCGCTGCTACCCGAGTTAGCCAGCAGTATTCAACACTCAAGCGATACAGATCCCGACTTGCTCCAGCGCCAGCTGTGGGCGCTGAGTATTGGCATGCTGTTGCCAACCAATGCTGCATTTTCCAGCGCGCACACCTTTGTCGAAACGATTAAACCAAACCCTGGGCCAGATCAAAAAGCTACTGCAAACTTAGCTCAACTTATTCAATTGCTAAAGCAGCAGGAGCAGAGCTCCGCACAGCAGCTGGGCGAGTTAATCCTAGGCCGCGGGCACCAGGTTTCCACTGCCCCCCAGCAAACAAGTGCGAATCAAACAAAAACCGATCTACCAAATATCGATCAAACAAAAGCGACAACCAAGGACACATCCTCTAGTCACACCCAGCCAGCCGATTTACCACCGGAAACACTGCGCAACACTTCTCCGTATCCATCGAATCGATTTGTATCTGGCCAGCAGGACGCAGCAAGCGAAACACCTATAAACGTCGAATCCAATGCAACTCAACGAGCAGCAAATCAAAACCCAGATTTAAACGCACTGGGTAGCGCCGAAAATGAGCATTTTGAGCCTGTTGTTAACGCCGCGATTGCAACGCAACTCAGCAAACCCAGCGGCCACTCAACCAGGCCAACGGAAACACTTGCTGAGGCGCTGATTAGCGGCAACCTGGAGAGATTTTATCAGCTGTGGCAGACGCAAATCGCCAGTGAACCGCAAAAACTCCAAGCACTGCTGCGCGAGTATTTGCCTTCACCCGAGTTGCGCCAACGATTGGCATTGGCTATGCCGCAAGCCTGGCTTAAGCACAGCCTGGCGCTGCTGACACAAGCGCTTGCGCCTAGCCTGGCACCGCTTCTGGTGGAATGGTTTGAACGCGTTTGCGGCCCCCTGCAAACCTCTGCCGATGCCTTTGAAAACAGCCAAGACCAGAGCGAGGCTGTTCAGACAAACGCTATTCAGACAGAAGCTCTTCAGACAGAAGCCTTTCAGACAAACACAATTTACACCGAAGCGCTTCAGGCCAAGACTATTCTGACTGAGCCGAGCCAATCAGAAACTATCCACGCCGGTATAACTCAAAACCAAGAATCAAGATCCACTTCAGCCAAAGACCAATGGCGACAACTCTGGGCCATCACACTGGGATGGCTGGTGGAAACGGCTAACTCACCGGGCAATTCACGTACCGGTTCAAATAGCCATTCAAATATCCATTCAAAAAGCGATTTAATTAAGCCTTCGCCAAGCCACCAAAATGGATCAGCGCAACCAGGTGCAAACCAGGATTCAAATTCCGCTGGAGATTTTCTCGCCGATACCTCGCTGGAAGCCTTGATGCAAAACCTGAGTGAAAGTTATGCGGCAATTTATCACCAGCAACCGGAATTAATTTGGGGCAGTTGGCAGCAGTTGTGGCGCGCGCAGAACAGTTCGTCTGGCGCACAGCACTTGTCTCAGGAGCCTTTTGCACAGGAGAAGGGCCCTGAGACAAGTGCTGTGTCAATTGCCATCGGTGAGGCCAATTTAAGTTCTTCGCTTGAATCTTCGACCAGGTCAATTAATCCGGACCAGCAACCAGCGTTTAGCGATAATTCGGTTTCGATAAGCTCCGACCCAGTAGCTCAGACCAAGCGTCAACAAGCTGATGAAAAGACCTTGGCAGCCAGTTTAATCAGACGCGACTACTCAGGTTTTTATGCGCAGTGGCAGGCAGCCTTACCACTGCAAACGCCACAGTTGCGCGAATTACTTCTGCATTACTTGCCTTCGCCTGAGTTGCGCCAGGCGCTAGCGATCAATATGCCCAATACCTGGCATCAAGAGGCCCTGGCGCTACTGTCATCGGAGCTGGCGCCTTTACTAATGCAACTGCAAAATTCGCTGACCACTCACCACTTTTTTGAACCTTTAGCGCAATTCACCACAGATGCACGATTGCAGTTTGATTCGGCGCAAGGCGGTGATACCAGCGAACAACTGAGCCAGGCCCAGCGACACCTATGGGCACTGATGGTAAGCCTTATTCTTCCGGCCTTAGAAAAAAACACGGAACCACTCGAAGCGCAACAGGATACTCAGCCACCCGAATCACAATCACCTGCTGTTGGTGTGGAACAGGATCAAAACGAAATTGAGGAGGGAGTATCAAGGGCGAGTGAAAATTTCGATCTGCGCGGCAAACCAACTGAAAAGCAAAACAACAAGCAAACTGAAAAGCAAAACGACAAGCAACTTGACAGGCTAGTGCAACAACTCAGCAGTGCTTTTGCTCGCGCTTATCAACTGGATGAGCAGGCACTCTGGGAGCTCTGGCAGCCATTAATTCCGACCAAACAGGCTGCGCGGGTACCCCATCAACCTGGTACGCCATTTACTGACAACCAGAGCTCACATGAAATCGCACTAAAGGAAGCTGCCGACTCTATTCAGCTGGCAACACTGGCGGCGGCCCAGGTGAATCAGGCACAGCTTGTTAGCCCTGAAGCAATTGAAGCCACTTCCGAGTCTGGTGCATCGGTCACTGCACCTGAGGCATTAATTGAAACTCAACTCATCGCGAATCAAAGCGTCCCGTCTAAAGAACACACATCAACCAATCAAAATAACCCCTCCAGTTCTTTGGCGCTGTTTGATTTGTGTATGCGTCTTAAGTCTCAGCAGCAGCCTTGGCAGGCATTGCCGGATGACCCGCAACTACTGGCTCAGTTGGTAGCAAGTTATGTGCGCTATAGCCCGCTGTTTGCGGATGAGTTTCGACGTGAGTTCAGTCAGGCCGTGCGCAGCCATGAGCCAACCAGCGGCAACCTGCTCGGCTATTATCGCCCGCTGTTGCGCAACTTACTGGAAGAAACCCTGGTAGACCTGGAGGCCTTGCAAACTTCCGCCAATTTGCAAAGGGTTCATCCCGCAGCAAGCCCCCTTACCAACACCCATGAATTCCTTACTGAGTCTGCGGCAGTAAACAGCAACGACATGCCTGAGGAAA
>CBINKF010000464.1:0-3208 GCA_966251115.1 uncultured Cellvibrio sp. | reverse complement strand
CGCCATTGGCTGCGCCAACCCAGCTCTAGTGTTTCAGCAATTTCGGATTGGAAGTTTTCATTTCCAGCTAAAAGGTAAGGAGGTGACGCCGGAGCATAGAGTTCTCTATCTATTCTGGAGGGCGCGCGTATGGAGCGCGCCAAGTTTAGCCAGAGCAGACTGTTTTTGTCGGGTGACCATACCAGCTTTCCTTGAGGGAGAAATTCAATTCCGGTGTAGTCATTGTGCTCAAGCTTAGCGCCTATAATTAAATCGATTTTTTTTGCAAGTGGTCGCTTTTGTTGGGCAAAGATGTTTACCCAGTGCAGGGTTTTATCAACAGGGTAAAATGCCAATTGCTCCCCGTGCCCAACGTGATCACTGGCGATGCGATAGCCACCGCCCCAAATTAGTTGCGATCCATTATTTATTGGCAATGAGTGCTGTGCATCTATGTCAATGATATTGAGCTGTTCGTTGTAGGTGCCAGGGAAGTCTCTGTTTGAGTGGTCAATATAAACCTGGAGTTTCATCTCCCCGCCCTGGCGAAACTGACTGACCCAGCGCCCCAATATATTGGCGCCGCTATTGCTGGCATTTTGTTGTGGTAATTCAATTTGACTTTGATAGGTATCGCCTTGCAGAGTATACAAATTGGAATTACTTGCCCAATCTGAGCGAAAGCCTATTTGTTGCTTGTCCCAGTTGTCTTCTGCATCAGATCCGTCCTTCCGATGCGATTCCAACCACTTATTGAAATTGGCATAAACCCGGTAACTACCGTCAATATTTTCAAATTCTTGTCCATGACGTATGGCCAGGTATTCACCATTATTACCCAATTTTGTCGATAACAGATTTCCTTTGGTGTCACTGGATTTTTTTGTAATTATATTGATTACACCATTCACCGCATTGGCGCCCCACAAGGTACCACCTGAGCCGCTAATCACTTCAATCCGATCTATATCCTCCAACATAATTCCCTGTGCGTCCCAAAACACGCCAGAATACAGGGGGGTATATAAGGTCCGACCATCCATGAGGACAAGGAGCTTGTTAGCGGTGCTGGAATTAAACCCGCGTGCACTGATGGCGTATTGGTTAGCGCTAATTTGAGCGACTAAGAGGTTGGGAGCCAAGCGCAATACCTCTGGCAAAGACTGGGCTCCTGATCTTTGAATGGCCTGGTTCGTGATGACGTAGATGGAAGCTGCGGCCTGTTTAAGCTTCTCTTCCTTTTTTGAAACAGAGGTAACTTTTATATTGCCCAGCTCTTCCAGTGAAATTTGTGAGAGTTGGGCCAGGTCGGCGGTTGTGCCTGAACACTGCTGACTCAGTATGACCGCGGAAGCCAATAGAATGAATTTTTTAATTAAATAGTTTTCTTTCCTAACGGCAAGCGAGCCCTGTTTGAGCAAGTGGTCGCTGTATTCGCTTGTGCTAATTGCTCTGCCTAGGTGGCTCATGGGATTTCCCCTGTACACAGCAAAGAGTGGTGCCTGGGATCAAGGTGATTTTGATGCCATCGGAAAAACTGAGGAACCTGTATTGATTATTAGTTAGGTGCGCCTCATTTTTTAAAGACTAGTGTATTAATTAAAATTAGATAACAAGGGTTTATTATTTTTCGGAATTAAAATATAAAAATACAACCTAATCTATCTTGAGGTGCCGGGTGGGGAAGCTTTATTTTTATTTTGACGCCATATCAGCGGAGTGGCAGCGGGTTCTGTTAAAAAACAATAGATGAATATGGATAATTTGAAAATCGATTAATTGAAGAAAAATGCGTCAAATATAAAAGACCGGCTGCCCGGTCTTTTTATGAGTGAAAATTACCAAATTTTAACGCGCTGATCCGGCGGTAAATACATGGCATCACCGGGCTTTACGTCAAAGGCTTTGTAAAAATCATCGATGTTGGGCACAACACCATTCACACGATAAATCGCCGGTGAGTGGGGGTCGATTTTTAATAGGCGCGCGGTGGTTTCATCTTTGGCTTTGGAGCGCCACACCTGGGCCCAGCCCATAAATACGCGCTGCTCGCCGCTAAAGCCATCGATAACCGGGCCTTTTTTGCCCATCAGCGATAATTTATACGCTTTCACCGCGATGCTTAAACCGCCCAGGTCGCCGATGTTTTCACCCAGGGTGAACTGGCCGTTCACAAATTGATTGGGCAGCGGGCTGAACTTGTTGTATTGCGCTACCAGTTTGCCGGTGCGCGCTTCAAATTTTTTCAAATCCTCTGCTGTCCACCAGTCGCGCAGTTTGCCGTCGCCGTCGTATTTTGCGCCCTGGTCGTCAAAGCCATGGCCAATTTCGTGGCCAATAACCGCACCGATTGCGCCATAGTTAACCGCATCGTCGGCATTCATATCAAAGAACGGCGGTTGCAAAATAGCGGCGGGGAACACGATTTCGTTCATCACCGGGTTGTAGTAGGCGTTAACAGTTTGCGGCGTCATGCCCCACTCGCTGCGGTCGACCGGCTTGCCCAGTTTGTTGAGCATAAAGGCCACATCAAACTGGTGGGAGTTGCGCATATTCTGTAAAAGTTTGTCTGCAGATATTTGCAGTGCCGAATAATCGCGCCATTTATCCGGGTAGCCAATTTTGGTGGTGAAGTGGTCGAGTTTGGTCAGCGCTGCTTGCTTGGTATCGGCACTCATCCACTCCAGTTTTTTAATGGATTCACCATAGGCAGCTTTTAAATTGTCCACCAAATGAACCATGCGCGCTTTGGCGGCCGGTGGAAATTCGCGCTCTACATACAGCTTGCCGAGTAATTCGCCCAGGCTGTTGTTGAGTGTGTCTACGCCGCGCTTCCAGCGCGGTGCAATCTCTGCTTGCCCGGCCAGTTGTTTTTGGCGGAAATTAAATTTGGCATCGACAAAATCTTTGCCCATATAGTCGGCATAGGCATCGAGCAATTGAAAGCGGAAGTAAGCCTTCCAGGTTTCCAGTTTGATGCTGGGGACTACTTTCGGCAGCGCGCTAAAATAGGAGGGCTCGTAAATAATGACCTCTTGCTGCGCGGGAATCTTAAGCTCGGCGAAGTAGGCGTCCCAGGGGTAGCCGGGCATCAGTTTTTTCAGCTCTGCCAGGCTGTATTTGTTGTAGGTTTTTTCGGCGTTGCGGTTGTCCTCTTTGGTCCACTGATGTTCGGCCAGTTTGGTTTCCAGGGCGATAATCGCGGTGCTGTGTGGCTCGGCATTTTTAT
>CBINKF010000463.1:0-3210 GCA_966251115.1 uncultured Cellvibrio sp. | reverse complement strand
CACCGAATTGCAGCGCGGCAGCGATGGCGAGCTGAGTATGTGTATTACCCCCGGGGAAAAAGTATTTTTGGTGGTGGTGGCTACGCCCACCCAGTACCAACAAATTACCTGGGATAATCCCGGCGATGGTCAGGCTTACAACAGTATCTACCGCTATCCCTACATGCTGGAGCTGGAGGGCGCCTGGCCCCAGGGCTTTAAAGGCGGGCAACTGGATAGCTGTCCTGCCGGTACCCAGCGTCACAGCAATGGCGGCGGCTGCGCGCCCGCCAGCACCCCGGCCAGTGTGTACGTTGGCCCCTATGCAAAAATCCTCGGGGGCAGCGTGACAGGTTCGGCGCGTATTGAAGATCAAGCCACCATAGTCAACGGCAGTGTATCCGGCGGGCGCGTAGGAGCATTGACCCTGCTCGGCGTGACTGCCAATCCTCATCACGGCGCCTCGTCATTTAGTGTGAGTGGCTCGGCCAATGTGCTGGATGTGTTTTATCCGCTCGGTTGGTTTGGCAGCGGGCAATCTGTGTCGGGCACGGCGACATTGCTGGGGGATCTGGAATTTATTGCGGGCAGCAAATCGGCAAACACCTTTTATGGTTTTGTGCCCGACGATTGGAACGGGGTGAGCAGTGCTCCGGAGCTAACCTTGGCGCCGCCCTACAGTTGGCGGCCCTAAAATCCTGACCAGTTAAGATCTCAACCCTCTTAACACCTAAAACCAGAAACAGGAAGCAATCGATGGCAGCTCTCGCTCGCGGGGGCTGCTGTCGGTTTAGGGACCGTAGACCATCATGTCCAGCCCAATTAATTGATAACTGTATGCATCGAATCGCAGATATACCTCGCGATTACTCCTATCACCTCCGGTTTCATCTGCACAGACCTCGATAGTGAAACGATCCAGTTGCCTGGTGCGCGTTAACGCAATACGACTCTGGATGCTGGCGAGGGTTTGGCCCAGGTGCAAATTTAATGGCAATCTAAGTGTTGGGTCAGCGGTGATAATCCGCTGCAGGCCGCGGGTTGCATTGAAATAAATTTGAGTGTTGGGATAGGTGAGAATTTCGCCCGCGAAATGACCACCGTCATCTTCTGCCTGATAGTGTTCGAGGGTTTGGGGAACCCCCAATTGCTGAATAATCTGCGCGCGCTGGCTGGTAAAACCCAGTTGCCCTATTTGCATGGCGCCGGGCTGGATACAGTTAACCGGCGGCGGTATGGGCGCCTCCAGTGTTAAGGCCGAAAAATCGGCATTGACCCAATGGCTGGTGCTGCATACACAAAAAATAGCTACGGCTATTTGGGGTTTTGTGGGGTGCATCCTGGCCTCCGGTTTTTTATTGCGCGAACCCTTGGTTCTTTAGCACGCAGCGCTGGCCCTGCAGCAATTCGTCCGGTTTGGATAAGTCCATATCGGCCAAATGGCTTTTTACATCGGCCTTGTATTCGGCCAGTAATTCGCGGCGCTTAAGGGTTTTGGCAAAGCGATACAGGTCTTCGTCATTTTCCAAAATCAAACCGGGCACCGGGCGCGGCTGGCGGTCGTCATCAACCGACACCATGGTGAAGTAACAGGAGTTGGTGTGGCGCACTTCGCCGCTGCGCACATCTTCCGCCTCCACCCACACGCCCACAACCACCGAACTGGTACCGACGTAATTAATCGAGGCGTGCAGGTGCACCAGATCGCCCACTTCCACCGGCGCTAAAAAATCCACCACGTTAATGGAGGCGGTGACGCAGTAACCGCCGGCGTGTTTGGCGGAGCAGGCGTAGGCGACTTTATCCATGAGCGAGAGAATGATGCCGCCGTGAATCTTGCCACCGAAGTTGGCGTAGCTGGGAATCATCAACTCGGTCATGGTGGTTTTGGAATAGCTGACGGCGCGAAAGCCGGTGGTGTCTTGCATGAGTTTCTCCCGATAAAATTTTATTGCGTGCGCTGTATTTTGCGCTTGCGTCGCCGCGTTGGATTAGCCTGCTGTGCCAGCGCCCAGTCGATATGTTCTTTGACTAAATCCGTTGCCGATTGACGTTTGGTTTGTAAGCTGTGAATGATGTTTGTGTCGCTGGGGGCATTGCCCAGGCCTATCGCCAAATTGCGCAGCCAGCCCTCGTAGCCGATGCGGCGAATGGCCGAGCCTTCGGTGCGCGCAAGAAATTCGCTTTCACTCCAGTTAAACAATGCCACCAGGTCGCTGTCGGCCAGGCCGTGGCGCGGTAAAAAATCTGTCTCGCCGGTGAACTGCGCGTATTTATTCCAAGGGCAAATGGCCTGGCAGTCGTCGCAGCCGAAAACCCGGTTGCCGATAGGCTCGCGAAACTCTTCCGGTATAGCGCCCTTGTTCTCTATCGTTAAGTAGGAAATACAGCGGCGCGCGTCCAGCTCGTAGGGGCGGGGGAAGGCATCGGTGGGGCAGACTTTTAAACAGGCGGTGCAATCACCGCACTGGTTGGGCTGTTGCGGCGTGTCTACCGGCAGCGGTAAAAAGGTAAAAATTTCGCCCAAAAAAAACCAGCTGCCAGCGCTGCTGTTAATAATCAGGGTGTGCTTGCCGGTCCAGCCCAGCCCGGCCTTTTCCGCCAGGGGCCGCTCCATTACCGGGGCGCTGTCGACAAAGGCGCGGTTTTGGCCTTTGAGCGGGTAGTCCACGGGCAGGGCGGCGTCTATGCGCTCTGCCAGTTGCGCCAGACGCTTGCGGATCAGTTTGTGGTAGTCGCGCCCCAGGGCATAGCGGGACACATAAGCCTTGCTGGGGTCCTTGAGGATTTTGATTTGCTGGGTATCCCCCGGCAGATAGTCCATGCGCACGCTGATGACCCGCAGCGTGCCCGGCAGTAATTCCGCCGGGCGCGAGCGCTTATGGCCGTGGGCAGCCAGCCAGTCCATGCTGCCCTGGTAACCTTTGGCCAGCCAGGCCTGCAGCCGCTGCTCAGCTTCGCCAAGGTCGATATCGGCAATACCCAGCTGCTGAAAGCCCAGTTCCCGGCCCCAGGTTTTGATATTGGCAGCGAGTTGGTGAAGGTCTGGATCGGACATGGCGTTGTCGCTATGGGCTCTGGGGTAAATGCGCGAGTTTGCTATTGTGCAAGAGCCCGCCGCCCCGAGGGAAACAGGAATTCCGGCCATTATCAGCTACACTTTATGGCACATAATTAAAAAAATAGTTCGGAGACTTCCATGCCATCCAACACGACAGTTATCAAATTCGG
>CBINKF010000462.1:0-3219 GCA_966251115.1 uncultured Cellvibrio sp. | reverse complement strand
CCAGGTCACTTTGAGGGCGTGACAACGGTCGTCAGCAAGTTGTTTAATATTGTGCAGCCGGATGAGGCCGTGTTTGGCATCAAGGATTTCCAGCAGCTGGCGGTAATCCGGCGCATGGTGGAAGATCTGTGCATTCCGGTAAAAATTACCGCCGGCGAGATTTTCCGCGAGGCCGATGGTCTGGCGATGAGCTCTCGCAATGGTTTTATTACAGCGGAAGAGCGCCCCAAAGTGGTGGTGCTCAACCAGACGTTAAATTGGGTTAAACAGCAAATCGAGCAGGGACGGCGCGATTTTAATCCGTTGATGGATGAAGCGCGCAACCGCGTTGAGCAGGCGGGGTTTCGCGTGGATTACATCAACATTTGCAATAGCCGCACCCTGGAAATGGCGGCACACGATGATCGGGAGATCACTATTCTGGGCGCCATCTATACCGCGGGCGCACGCTTGATTGATAACGTGTCTGTGGAACTTGCCTAAGCGGCAGCCACACCAGTGATTCCCCGGAGGATTTTATGCTTTCACATATGCTTAAAGCCAAGTTGCACATGGCCAAGGTGACCCAGGCGGAGCTCTGGTACGACGGCTCCTGTGCAATTGATGCCGACCTTGTGGCCCTGGCGGGTATGCGCGAGTTTGAGCAAATCGATATTTACAACGTGAGCAACGGCGAGCGTTTTCACACCTACATCATTCTCGCCGAACCCGGCTCGGGCACTATCTCCATGAACGGTGCTGCGGCGCGCAAAGTAGCCGTGGGTGATCGCGTGATTATCGCCACCTATGGCCATTTTACCGATGCCGAAATGCTCAACCACAAGCCCAAACTGGTGTACCTCAATGAGGACAATACGGTAGATCGCACGTCTAACACCATTCCCATGCAGTTCGCCTAATACTGGGGTTGGCCGGGCACTAAAGCATTAAAAAAGGGTCGCAGTTAGCGACCCTTTTTCTTTTGGAGATAGCAAGATGAGCAAAAAAGCTGAAGAGGTTTTGCGTCGCTTTGAGGAGATGAGTGGCGCCAAAGGCGAAGAGCAAAAAGAGCATTCGCTGCGCGAAAATGCCCTGGAGCGCGCCAAAAATCCAGACCATTTTAACGCCGGGACCGCCTTTGATTGGGAGGACCTGGAAGGTTATCGCGCGGAGCTGGAGCGTATGGACCGTGAGGGGCCGGGAGTTAAGGAAAAAAAGCCGATTAAATAAGCTGCGACTTCCCGTTTATTGTTTAAACCGGGGCGAACGAATTCTGAACATTAAAACGGGGAGCCTTTCGGCTCCCCGTTTTGTTTCAATTTACTGCTTAAGACCAATCCGTCGGTTTATTACCTCTTAAAACTGTTTTGCGGCCCTTATGGGCAGATGCCTGTGCTACCGGCGCTGTCAAAGTTCAGGCTGGCGTGACTCAAGCTGCTTACGCAAAAACTCTCGCTAAGCGTGCCACTGGCAGAGCTGCTGGTTTTAAGGGTAACGCTACCTGTGGCATCGGTTACCCCGGAAACCCCGGTTTGATTAATGGTGCCCGAAAAGTTGCCGGTTACCGTGGCGCCAGCGACAGGTGCGCCTGTGTTATCCAATACTTTTACAGTAGCTGTAGCGTACTTGGCGCCTTTACCTGCGGAGGCTGTGCCCTGGGTGATGCTGCTAACTATCATGCTGGTAGCGCTGCCGCCGCCACCCGTGCCTGTGGCGGCGTAGGTGCTCAGGTTATCCAGATAATAGGTATCACCGCTGAAGGTGTTGGGCGCCAACAGCAGTACCAAACTGCTCACGTCTGTGTCCTTGGTGCCACCATCGATGCGGTCTTCCAGGGTGAACTTAAGCCGCTGCCAGGCATTTCTGACACTGGTTTTAGCCAGGTACTTGGAGTGGCGCCCGGTTGGGTAGTTGCTGGCGGTAGCGGTACTGGACTCCAATTGAATCAGCATTTCGGTGCCCAGGGGTGCAGAGGTGTAGACATCCAGGTAAAACGCCTCTTGTCCCGCAACCAGATTGGCAGCGTTAGTAATCGCACTGGTACCACCGGCAAGCACATCGTACTGAGTGCTGGCGCTGCGCAGGTATTTGCCCACTATGGCCGAGCTATTCACACTGTTAGGTGCTGGATTGGCGGCATTCTGGGTAAAGGTACCTGTCCAGGTGCTGTAGGCCAGGTTGCGCTGGTTTTCAAAGTTGTCGTGTACAAAGCTGGCACTCATGACGGGTTCAACGTACACATCCAGGTTCAAGTCATAGCTGCCGCATGAATCGCTAACATGCACGGCGATAGGCCCGCTGGTTGTACCCCAATTTACGGTAATGGATTTGCCTGAGCCGGTTTGACCGGTGGGAGTGGTCCAGCTGTAACTTGCGCCTGTGCCGGCCTCATCGATCACCGTGTAGGTGGCGCTGGTGTTGGGTTCAACAAGATGTGGACCGCTCAGATTGGGTTTGCCGTAATCGTAGATGCGCACATAGTCCACCTGCAGGGTTTGTGGCAATTTAGTGTCATCCACCCAGCCACCCAGATTGCCGCCAACGGCCAGATTGAGAATCATGTAATAGGTGTAATTTTCAAAGGTCCAGTAGCTGGAGTTGCTCAGATCGCTTGGGGTTTTGGTGGAGTAGAGTAGGTCGTCGACGTACCAGCGAATCACGTTGTTTTCCCATTCAACCGCATAGGTGTGGAAGGCGTCAGACCAGGTGTCTGGCTGTTTGAGAATACGGCCGCTGCTCCACTCGTTGTTGGGGTAGGGTTGGCCGTAGTGAATGGTGCCAAAAGTGTACATATCGGCCTGGCCGGTCGCCTCCATAATGTCGATTTCGCCACTGGTGGGCCAGCCCACCGAGGTGTTGGCGGGCAGCATCCAAAAGGCTGGCCACAGGCCTGAGCCGCTGGGCAGTTTCATGCGCGCTTCAAAGCGGCCGTGAGTCCACTGGCCGCCATTGGGCATGTTCAGAGTGCGCATGCGCGCCGAGGTATAAGCCTTGGAGCCTACCCGTTGCTTTTTGGCGGTGATGGTTAATAAGCCATTGGCAACCACCGCGTTTGCAGCCTGGTATGACTGGAGTTCATTGTTACCCCAGCCGCAAATACCTTCAGTGCAGCCATCGCCTGTTTGCATTTCCCATTTGGAGGTGTCTACCGCCGTGCCGTTAAATTCATCTGCCCATACCGGGGTGGGTGATTGGCACTGGCTGGCGCCTTGGGCGAAGAGTGCCGAGATTCCCAAAATA
>CBINKF010000461.1:0-3226 GCA_966251115.1 uncultured Cellvibrio sp. | reverse complement strand
GGTCGGGAGGGAAACTGGCTTGCCCGTGGTGGTGCACACCCGCGAGGCGCGGGCAGATACACTGGCGCTGATTAAAGAACACGGCAGCCTGGAGCACAGCGGTGTCTTGCACTGTTTTACCGAAGACTGGGATATGGCCAGGGCTGCATTGGATTTGAATTACTATATTTCCATTTCCGGCATAGTCACCTTTAAAAATGCCGATCAAATCCGCGATGTGGTCAGCAAAATGCCGCTGGATCGGTTGCTGGTGGAAACTGACTCTCCTTATCTCGCGCCCGTGCCATACAGAGGCAAACCCAACGAGCCCAAATATGTGCGCGAAGTAGCCCAGTATATCGCTGATTTGCGCGGCCTAAGTTACGCGGCCCTGGCACAACAAACCAGTGAAAATTTTTATCGCCTGTTTACCTGCGCCAAACAATATTTACCTGTCTGATTCCTTTTTTATTAATTTATCCGCGAGTTAGTTTATGTCTGCACAAACCCAACAAATTATTGCCATGCTCGATCTGCAGGATGGCATGAACACCAAAGTTACCTCTAACTGGCAGGCCCAGGGTTATGAATGGTACCGGGCCATATGGATTGAATGCGCTGAGTTGATGGATCACTACGGCTGGAAGTGGTGGAAAAAGCAAACGCCGGATACCGAGCAGGTCGCGCTGGAATTAATCGATATTTGGCACTTCGGCTTGAGTATTTTGCTGCAATCCGGTCAGTCGCGTGAACGTATTGCAGAGCAAATCCAAAAAATGCTGATCATCCAAACTGATGAAAAGGATTTTCGCCTCGACCTGGAAAGGTTTGCGTCTGCGACCCTGAGTGATCGCCAATTCCATATTGATTTATTTGCCCGCCTGATGGCCGGCATCAATATGAGCTTTGATCAACTTTACCGCGGCTACGTTGGCAAGAACGTGCTCAATTTCTTCCGCCAGGATCACGGTTATAAGGACGGTAGCTATCGCAAACACTGGTTTGACGGGCGTGAGGATAACGAACATCTGGTGGAGGTGGTTGCTGCCATAGACGCAGATACCGCCGGCTTTGCCGATTCGCTCTATCGCGCACTAAAACAGCGCTACGCCCAAGTGTAAAACTCTCTCCAAGTTTAAATCGCCTCCGGTAGCTCGGGCGAATTGTCTGGCAACTCTGGTAATGGATCATCCAATGGCGGCAGGCCAAAGTGCGCGCGAGCTCTATTGCAGTCCTCGTTGGGAATACCCATCTCACCGTGAACGTTAAATTCGCGGCAGGGACTGGGGCGATTTTCATAGATGGTGCAGCGCACTTCCGAACCTACGTCCCCTAGCAGTGCGTGACAGCGCGCCGGTTTGGATTCCGTGCCCTTCATACAGGCGCGATGGGGGGTGACCTGATTGGTTAAAATGTCCGGCACTATGCCCCCCGCGCTCTGGCACTCCCCCCAATAAAATGACACCCGATAAAAGGAACAGCAGGCTCCGCAGGTCAGGCAGGGGGAAGGGTTGCTCATAGGCGCTCTCAGGTGACAAAAGACCGCGCAATTCTGCCTTTGCCGATAAAAAAGGCAAGGGGTTAGCGCTGGGTTGGAAGAAAAATATTTTTATCAGCTTGAGCGTCCGGGCGTTTTGCACAGGCGTTGTGTTTGCCCCCTCTAAAACCGACCGGGACCCGCAAATAATGGATATAAATTAAGAATACTTATCAGGCAGTGGGTGAATTTTCCTTTCAAATCACTATAATGCTTGCCCGCCCAAGGCACAAAATGCCGTCCAAATAGTTTGCTCCTTGAGCTGTTTTTTGGTTAAAAATCTATAAAAAACAGCAAAATACAACAGATTTTTCGCGCTCTTTCTAAGAGTTAGTTCAAGATGGGGTTGCAAGGCTATTTACCTTTGTTCAGTCCCATACACCAAAAATGGAGTCTTATCGTGAAAGCACCCGTAAGAGTTACCGTCACTGGCGCCGCTGGTCAAATCAGCTATTCGCTTCTGTTCCGCATCGCCGCTGGCGATATGCTGGGTAAAGATCAACCCGTAATTCTGCAGTTGCTGGAAATCACCCCCGCACTTAAAGCCCTGCAAGGCGTGGCTATGGAGTTGGATGACTGCGCCTTCCCTCTGCTGGCCGGCATAGTAACCACCGATGACCCAGCGGTTGCCTTTAAAGATACCGACTACGCACTTTTGGTTGGCGCTCGTCCACGCGGCCCAGGCATGGAGCGTAAAGATCTGCTGGCTGCAAACGCCGCTATCTTCTCCGTTCAAGGTAAGGCCATAGACGATTACGCGTCACGCGACATTAAAGTCCTGGTTGTGGGCAACCCGGCTAACACCAATGCCCTGATTGCCCAGCGCAACGCGCCAAACATCAACCCGCGTCAGTTCACCGCCATGACCCGCCTTGACCACAACCGCGCGCTGTCACAACTGGCCACCAAAACGGGTACCAGCATCAACAATATCCAAAAGGCGCTGATTTGGGGTAACCACTCATCCACCCAATATCCAGACCTGCACCACACCCTGGTTAACGGCAAGCCAGCTCTGAGCCTGGTTGATCAAGCCTGGTACGAAGCTGATTACATTCCCACCGTACAACAGCGCGGTGCTGCAATTATTGCTGCACGCGGCGCTTCATCTGCAGCGTCTGCCGCTAACGCTGCACTGAATCACATGCGCGATTGGGCGCTGGGTACTCCGGAAGGTGATTGGGTGAGCATGGGCGTATACAGCGACGGCAGCTACGGCATCGAAAAAGGCCTTATTTACTCTTTCCCTTGCGTGTGCAAAAACGGCGATTGGGAGATTGTTCAAGGCGTCAGTGTCAACGATTTCTCGCGCGCGAAAATGCAAGCTACTGAAAAAGAACTGCAGGAAGAGCGCGATGCAGTTAAAGAGTTGCTGCCAGCCTAATTAGAGGTTGCCGGTAACGAAAAGCCGCTCGTCGTAGCGGCTTTTTTTTGCCTGTATTTTGGCCCTGGATTTCACCAAGCAGTCACAATTGCTTAGCAGAATAGTCACATCTTTTTAGCAAAGGTATGTGTCTGTGAGCTATTCATTAACAGGGCGTCGAAGCGGATGGATGCTTGGGATTGGATTAATAGTCTTCAGCCTCTGGCGACTCTGGTCGCGCCAAATCGCGGGGGTAGATTTATTTTTTGATGAAGCCTATTACTGGGGTTGGGCCCAAACTCCCGACTGGGGCTACTATTCAAAACCGCCTGTGGTTGCCTGGCTGA
>CBINKF010000460.1:0-3227 GCA_966251115.1 uncultured Cellvibrio sp. | reverse complement strand
CAACGTGACCAATGGTGCCCACGTTGACGTGGGGCTTGTTACGTTCAAACTTTTCCTTCGCCATTGCGAGCGCCTCCTCAGACGTAGAGTTCTATACACAGACAAAAAAGCCGCGAAAGACATCTTTCGCAGCAAATTATGGAGCTCATAAGCAGATTTGAACTGCTGACCTCACCCTTACCAAGGGTGTGCTCTACCAACTGAGCTATATGAGCCGAAACACGTTTCAATAATTTGGAGCGGGTAGCGGGAATCGAACCCGCGCCATCAGCTTGGAAGGCTGAGGTTCTACCATTGAACCATACCCGCTGGAATCAGATATTGGCCTTGCTACCGGAGCTCTCACTCCAGGCTCTCAGCTCTATATACTAAATAAGCATGAGAAAATTGGTGCAGGGGGGTGGATTCGAACCACCGAAGCTCGCGCGTCAGATTTACAGTCTGATCCCTTTGGCCGCTCGGGAACCCCTGCCGAAATTGCGCCGGCATTTTCCGGACTTTACCACCGACTGTCAATCTATTTTTTTCAATAAATTCAAACAGCTAGAAATAGAACTTGATCAAAAATGGAGCTGGCGAGAGGAATTGAACCCCCGACCGGCTGATTACAAGTCAGCTGCTCTACCTACTGAGCTACGCCAGCCTTTTTGACCACGGCTTATTGTGGAGGCGAGATTCTAGTGAAACATTTATTGGGACGCAACACCTGAACAGAAATTTTGTCGTTTTTCTAGGGTCTCCTGGTTATCAAGTAACTGCCCCCAGGCTTTGTCGCTTATTTTTTCATCAGCATCTGGCTCCAATACCACCCAGGTCTCTTTTATGGTTTTCGGAATCGATTTTATTTGCGCCTCGTAACCCTGCCCCTGAAGCTCCTTCACCCGCTCATTTGCCTCAAGGCTATCAGCATATTGTCCAAATGAAATTCCGTTGGCCAACTCACCTTTAGTGATAATGTAACTTTCAATATTCTTCCTCTGCAGTTCATAGAGTCGACGTAGGGCTTCTTTTTCCGACAACTCAGGAGCCAGGTAAACCCAGAAAGCCTCGCCATCATTTATTTCAATGTTGGTAATTTGCGCCTTAACCCCCAGCGCATCCAGGTGTTCCACCAAATATTCCGCGTGCAGCAGCTGTACATAGGGACCAACCATAGTGCACAACTCGTCAGATTCACTCGAGGAGGCACTATTGGCGTTTTGCGCAGAGCCTTGTGCAGGCGACTGCACCTTGATTTTATCGCCAGTTGAAGCCTGCCCCTGCTCCGAGAGCAATACCAGGCTACTCGCTGTCTCTGGCACAGCCGAATGCTTGGACGCCTCTGTGCCGGGTTGATCCATGGGCGAAAAAAACTCCGCCTGGATAAATATCCCCAGGTTCGCCAGCAGCAGAAAAATAAATATTAATCTCATACCTTTTTTATTCCCCAGGCTCCTCGTGCACTATCAATTTGGCTTCGAGGCAGCAAACATACAATCCAATCCATCCAAGACCATATCACTGTATAAGATGGCCTCAGGAAAACGCTTTAACACTATCGCGGCATCGCCCCCAGCTACAATCAAGCTAAACATCTGGGAACGTTCTGCAAACTCTCGCTGCGCCTGCGCCATCAACCCTTCGAGCATTGCGCCATAGGCCGCCAGCACGGCCGCTTGCGTTGACTGCCCCGGGGCATACTCAACACGCCCCCCAGCAACATTGACCCTGGCAGTATTTTGACCCAAGGACTGTACAAACATCGCAAATCCCGGGGCTATGTAGCCTCCAAGGTGCCTACCGTCGCCCAACACCAAATCGACGGTCGTGGCCGTGCCCGCTGATACCACCAGGCATGCTCGCTTATAGCGATTAAACGACGCCACCATCCCCAGCCACCTATCCACACCAAGACTGCCAGACTGCTCATAGCCGTTAATTACTAATCCACATTGACTCTGGCTTGTCGCGAATCGAGGCGCCAGCGACGAATGACCAGCCAAAATAGTTCGCAGCTCTTGATTTTTGGCCTCGCTCTGGACGCTTGCCACTTGAATGTCCCGCACATTTTCCCAGTGCTGCATCAGCGCCAGCTCAAATGACTCCCAACCATCTTTAACCCAGTGCGCGCCCTCAGCCAGACTAGCGCCTTTAAACTTCAAGCGCCATTTTAGGCGGCTGTTACCTAAATCAATTTGCAAAATCATGACAGGCTTCTCAGCGAAACTTCTCCACCAAAGATGAGCTTTTCGCCAGCATCAGACATTAAACGCAATGCACCCTGCTCGTTTACTCCAAGCAAAATACCCTCTTGCAGACTTGTACCATTGTGAATTAGTACCGGCGCCCCCAAGAATGCACAACGTGAATTCCACTCCTGCTGATAGCTGCTAAAACGATCCTCGAGATAGTCATCCAAGAGCGGCAAAAGCTGGTTCAGCAGCTCAGCTACCAGCAAGTTTCGCCCCGGCGGTTTACCCAAATTCTGCTGAGCCAGCTTTTTAACATCTGTCCAGGGTTGGGAAATCTGCTGCTCACTAACCGCCTCAGCATCCATATCATAGTTAATCCCAACTCCAATCACAGCGCGGCATTCACCGGCGGGATCACCCGTCATTTCTATTAATATTCCCGCCAGTTTGCGCCCGGCAAACAGCAGATCATTAGGCCATTTCAGTTGCACACCATTTAAGCCTAACCCCTCCAGCGCGCGCACTATCGCCAAGCCCACCACCAAACTTAAACCCTCAAGAGCTGCCACGCCCCCGTCAAAGGTCCAGGTGATGGACAAATAAATATTTTTCCCAAATGGGCTATACCATTGCCGGCCACGACGCCCTCTGCCAGCAGTTTGCTGCTCCGCAAGACAAACGCCTCCCGAGCCGATTTGTGATGCAAGAAGATAGGAATTGGTTGAGCCTATCTGACTGAATATCTCTAACTGCCCCAATAGCGGTAAGACATTTTGGTTCACACCAGCACAAATTTGGGCCCGATCAAGCAACTCCAAACCTCCGGGAATTTGATAGCCGCGGCCTTTCACCGACTCTACAAAAATACCCAAGGAGTGCAGCTTTTGCAGCTGCTTCCAGACAGCGGCGCGACTAACACCGAGTAGCTCGCCCAGACTTTCACCCGAGTGATACTCGCCATCGGCGAGTAATCGCAATATTGTCTTCAGCTGAGAACCATCTATTTGTTCCTGCTGCACTGGCTACTCCTTGTAGACTCGGGTAAAACGATCACCT
>CBINKF010000459.1:0-3229 GCA_966251115.1 uncultured Cellvibrio sp. | reverse complement strand
GTACGTCTCTGTTCGCGCTGTTTCTGCATTTAATTGGTTACTACCTTCTGGCCCAATGCTTGGCAACAGGGCTAACCTTAATATTGAATTTTGCCGTCCATAAACTCTGGATTTACAGGAATCATTGACCATGACAATAACAATTCCATCCCTGGCCGTCGTTGTCCCCTGTTACAACGAGGAGGAAATGCTGCCCAAAACCATTGCCACACTGCTGCAGCTGCGCGAGTCTTTAGTTGCCAAGGGAAAAATTAGTGATTTAAGCAAGCTGTACTTCGTTGACGACGGCAGTAAAGATGCCACCTGGAAAATACTGGCACAGCAGGCAGACGCCAATCCCGCCATAGTGGCCATTAAGCTGTCGCGCAACAAAGGCCATCAAAACGCACTTTATGCGGGCCTGTGCACTACAACCGAAGATATCACGGTGAGTATCGACGCGGATTTGCAGGACGACCCGCAAAATATCGAGGCTATGGTCGACGAATACCAAAAAGGCCACGATGTGGTCTATGGCGTGCGTTCGGCGCGCCATACAGATACTTTTTTTAAGCGATTTACCGCTGAAGG
Source organism: uncultured Cellvibrio sp. (assembly GCA_966251115.1). Lineage (GTDB taxonomy): Bacteria > Pseudomonadota > Gammaproteobacteria > Pseudomonadales > Cellvibrionaceae > Cellvibrio. Next base: position 2,659 of record CBINKF010000459.1, on the reverse strand, counting down.
TTACTATCATTTGATGCGGACCATGGGCGTGGACCTGGTATTTAACCACGCCGATTTTCGCTTAATGTCTCGCCGCGCACTCGATTCACTTAAAGAATATAAAGAGTCAAACCTGTTTTTGCGCGGTGTTGTGCGCGAGGTTGGCTACCCATCGTCCGTGGTTGAATATGAACGCCACGCGCGTGAAGCGGGTGAGAGCAAGTATCCGCTTAAAAAAATGCTCTCTTTTGCGTGGAAGGGTATTACCGCTTTTTCCACAGCGCCTTTGCGCATGATTACGGTGATGGGATTGGTATCCGGATTTGCCTCTTTGGGATTGATATTTTGGGTATTGGCAATCCGGTTCTTTACCGACACTGCAGTTCCAGGTTGGGCTTCGGTACTGCTGCCCCTGCTATTCATTGGAAGCGTGCAGCTCTTGTGCCTGGGCATTATTGGCGAGTACTTGTCAAAAATTTACGAAGAAGTGAAGCAGCGCCCCAAATATCACATTAGCGAAATTATCAAACGCTAATTGTCCCAGCTCAACATTCCAACCGGCTCGAAGCCGCCTCAAAAAACAAAACCCCGGTTAGTTCCGGGGTTTTGTTTTCACAGACACTTCCAATTAGGCCGCATCGATAGACTTGATTGTGCCCTTAGGCAAAATTGCATGGACAGCCACTTTTTGAAACTTGAGTTCAATATTGTTACCAGTCTCCAGAACTATATAGTTCTCATCCACTTTAACAACTTTGCCAAGCATACCGCTGGTCAATAGCACCTCATCCCCCTTTGCCAGAGCAGTTACCAATGTCTGGTGATCTTTTTGGCGCTTGCGCTGCGGACGAATAATGAACAGGTACATAAACAACAACATACCGCCCATCATGATCCAAAAGGCCAATGGGCTTTGCTGTTGCGCTGGCCCCTGGGCTTGAGCCATGGCGGAGGAAATAAAGAAACTCATTGAACTAACCTCTAAGAATAAAGAGCGCTAACTCTACCCGTTTTGTACTGGGTAGGCAATTAGCGCTCTAATCCAAAGGCGTCCCTTAACTAAGCTTAGATACTTGGCTAGGCGTAGTCGCGGAATAACTTGCGGAAGACGCTGGGAGAAAGCCCAGTCCAGCGTTTAAAGGCATTGGTGAAGCTGGTGCGATCAGAAAAGTCCAGGGCCTTGGACACTGTATCGACACTCATGTGCTCATCAATTAAGTATTTAATTGCATAGTGAAAGCGCAATATATCGCGCAATTGGGCAAAGTTTGCCTCTTGCTGCTGTAAGCGGCGCTGCAAAGTGCGCTTGGACAGCTTTAAGTCCTCGGCAATTCTATCAATGGACAGGTCGTCATGACCTACACGCTGTTTTAAGGCTTCGACCACACGAGCCGATACACCTTCAAAGCGAGGAATCTCGGCTAACGCGAGATACTCTTCGTAGGATCTAATTTCAGACCCCTCGAAAGCGTCTTCAGACTCAGAATCTCGGCGGTAAATGCGCTGCAATTGGATCATAGCGGCGTCTCCTTTGCCAATCAGGGCAGATGTAATAATAACTTGAGGAATTAACAGGCCACTCTTGATGACCACCTATTTTGGACACATCCTTTCGTCATTAAGCCAGGCCTAGCTAGCCTAGATTATAGACGAATTGAGGCGTCAGCCAAGGAAAAACTGCACAAGTTTCAATCAAGACTTGGCATTTTTATTTCTCATTATTATAACGAGAAGACTTTAAATGCCATTGCCAAGAAGCTGCAAAATGTCCTGATGGTGCGACTTGGTATTAACCTTGTTTACCACGTATTTAATCTTGCCTTGCTTGTCGATGATAAAACTGGTTCTCAGTATTCCCATAAATTCACGGCCCATAAATTTCTTGAGCCCCCAGACCCCGTAGCTCTCTGCCACCTGGTGATCTTCATCGGCCAGGAGATTAAAGTTCAGCCCGTATTTGTCTGTGAATTTTTGTAATTTTGCCGGACTGTCGGGACTTAGCCCCAAAACTTCCGTATCCAATTGCGTCAACTCGGCAAGTGAATCGCGCAGGCCACACGCCTGTGTCGTACATCCTGGTGTTGCCGCCTTAGGATAAAAATACAGGAGCACCTGCTTTTTGCCGCTAAAGTCAGCCAGAGAAACCAACTCACCGCGCTGATTGTACAAACTAAATTGTGGCGCCGTATCACCCACTTTTGGAAAACCCATTTTCACTCCAGTCAACTTGACACGTTTTATTGCAAATTTTGTTTAGTAAAAGGTCTGCTTAGTCTTTGTTTGTAAAGGCGCCAAACAAAATATCTTTTTCTTCCTGAGTAACCTGGGTCGCTGCGGGGGCCTCTTCCAGCAGCGGATGTGCAACACAATTTCGGCCCTCGGCTTTAGCTTGATAGAGCCAGGCATCGGCGCGCTCCAGAAACTGCTCTGGAGCTTCCATTTGCCTGCCCAGGTAAACCTCCACACCCAGACTGGCAGTGAGCTGCAGCTCTGCGCCCTGGTCGCTGCGCAAACAGGAGGTAGCAATAAGTTCGCGCAGGCGCTCGGCAACACCTACCGCTTGGCGCAAGTCGGTATTGGGCAAAATAAAAACAAACTCCTCACCGCCAAAACGACAGGCGTAATCCAGTTTGCGCAAAGCCTGTTGTGCAACACCGGCAAGATGTACCAGCGCGCGATT
>CBINKF010000458.1:0-3231 GCA_966251115.1 uncultured Cellvibrio sp. | reverse complement strand
ATGATGCGTTTATCGCCGGTAATACCCAGGCTGGCCAGGTACTGTTTGGCATCGTTGCGAATGCGCAGGGCATTGGCCGGGTCCATCAGGTTGGTCCACTCGCAATTGATTGCACCGGGGATATGGCCGGCTTTCATCGCCGTCACTCGCGCACCCGAGTATTCCGCCGGGCTGCGCGCATCCCAAATCAGCGAGTCGGCACGCTCCAGCTCCAGCAGCAGGTCGGGAATCTCGATAACCACTTTGGGGTCGAGTTTTACTGATACCTGGCTGGGGGTGACTGTGGGCACCTCGCGTGTCACCGGCTGCTTGGAGGCCAGCCAGGCGTGCAGGCCGCCGTTAAGGTAGGAGTAGTGCTTATGGCCTATGGCATCCAGGGTCCAGATCATGCGTCCGGCCCAGCCGCCGCCCTCGTCGTCATAGACAACAACGTGTGTATCTGGCGTTAAGCCCAAAAAGGAAAAAAGACGGTTGAGTTTTTCCACCGAGGCGATTTTGCCTGGCACCGGGCCTTCCGCTGCAATAATTTTTTGCGGCGGAACATGGATGGCGCCATCAATATGGCCTTGCAGGTAGGTGGCTTCGGCGCACATATCAATCACCAACAGTTTGCTGGTGGGCTGGGCGAGCAGTGCCGCCAGCTGGGTAGGTTCAATCACAAAGGGAAGCGCCATAGCTAACTCCTTGAGTTAAAAAGTGTCGGTATCGAGCGTGCTCAAAATATACCGGTAGGAATCCATGCGGGTTTGACTGATCTTACCCTCATCCAGCGCTTTTAAAATGGCACAGCCAGGTTCGTGGCGATGGGAACAATCGCGAAACTTGCAGTAACCCATAAAGGGCCGGAATTCGATAAAGCCCTCCAACACCTGGTCTTCCTCCATATGCCAAAGTCCAAATTCGCGAATACCCGGCGAGTCGATTAAATGCCCCCCACCGGGAAAGTGCAAGAGGGTGGCGCTGGTGGTGGTGTGAGTTCCCTGTTGCCGCTCCGACAACTCTCCCACCCTGAGGTTCGACTCTGGCAGTAAAGCATTGATTAATGACGATTTACCGACACCGGATTGGCCGACAAACACGCTGGTGAATTGGGTGACAAAATTGCGCAGTTCGTCCAGGCCGTGCTCGGTTTTGGTGGAAACTTTGAGTACGTCGTAACCCAGTTGGCGATAGGTGGCCTCTAAATACGCCACTTTGGCGCGAGTGCTGTCGTCGATACGGTCACTTTTATTGATGATCAGCACCGGCTCTATGTCTATGGCATTGGCGGCCACCAGATAGCGGTCAATCAGGTTGGCGTGGGGCTCGGGGTAGGGTGCCACCACAATCAAAATGCGGTCGATATTGGCCGCCACGGTTTTCATATCGCCGTGGGGGTCGGGGCGCTGCAGGGCTGAGGTGCGCGGCATCACCGCCACCACCACCCCGGTGGGGTTGCCGGGGCGCCAGACCACGCGGTCCCCCGTTACCAGCGAACCCAGGTTGCTGCGAAAGTGGCAGCGCTGGTGTTGGCCGGTATTTTCGCCCTCGGTGGTTTCCACCACCACCTGGGTGCCGTAATGGGTAATGATCAGACCGTGCTGCTCTGGCCCCAGGTCAGTTTCGCTCAGCTGCTCATCGGCGCGCTGGTCGCGCTTGGCGGCGCGGGCACTGCGCTCTTCCTGGATTTTTTCGATGCGCCACTGTTGGCGCCGGGTGAGTTTGCGTTTGGACATTCGCGCTGTTGCTGAACCTGATGGAGTTGACCGATGAAATTAGTAAGTTTGGCTAGACTTGGTTTTTACACTAAGCTGCGCGGCATTGTGCCTGATTTAATGAGGATTTACCCATGCAAAATGAAAACAACCTGATCTGGATCGACCTGGAGATGACCGGCCTGAACCCGGACAGCGACGTGATTATCGAAATCGCCACCATAGTCACCGACGCCCACCTCAATGTGCTTGCCGAAGGCCCGGTGTTCGCCATTCATCAACCGGATTCCATCATGCTCAACATGGACGAGTGGAACACCAACCAGCACGGTAAATCCGGCCTCACCCAGCGCGTACGCGAAAGCCAAATCAGCATCCAACAGGCCGAAGCCGAAACCATCCAATTTTTGGAGCAGTGGGTGCCCAAAGGCAAATCACCCATTTGCGGCAACTCCATCTGCCAGGACCGCCGCTTTTTAGTGCGCGGCATGCCCAAACTGGAAAACTTCTTCCACTACCGCAACCTGGATGTCAGCACCGTCAAAGAACTCGCCCGCCGCTGGCGCCCGGATGTAATCGCCGGAGTAAAAAAATCCGGCGCCCACTTGGCACTGGATGATATTCGCGATTCCATTGAAGAGTTAAAGCACTATCGTGCGACATTTTTTAAGATGGATTGAAAGATTTTAATTCAGGAGATTTAAGAGTGAAGTGGAGACATTGCGTGGCTAATAATTTTAAGCATGGATTTTTTAGACTGGGAGTTGTTTTGTGTTTGACGGTATTCCTACCAGGTTGCGGAGGTGGTGGGGGCAGTTCCAGTAATAGCTCGGGAAATAGTAATGGTAATTTAAAATTTACCGCCAGCGTTTCTCAGTTGGTTATCCAGTCGTGGGAAGATTCGCCAGGTGCAACGCAAACAGTCATCTTGAATGTTGGAGGGCGTCCCAAAACGGGCTTCTATGTTGCCGCAGCTGTTGAAGGTGATGGTATAGATCCAAATTTAATTATTGAAACGACCGATGACAAGGCATATTACCGCGTTACCGCCGCATCTGGTTTAAAGGCCGGAAGCTATGCTGGGAAACTAAGTTTGCTTGCCTGTACTGATGAATCCTGCACAAGACTAATTGGAAATACTCCAATTGTTATACCCTATACAGTAAATATTCTTCCGATTTTTAAAGTTAGTACCTCAGAAATTGATCGACAAATCACATTTGGACAAACAGTCACTGAACACATAAGTGTGCAGCTTCCGTACGGTTCAAATTCCTTTAGTGTTCAGCCTGGAACTAACTGGCTGTCGGCAACGAATATCCAAAGTGATGGTTTTGACTTGAATTTTTATGACTTGCCTCCTGGAACTTATTATGGTGGTGTTGATGTGCAGGTTGGTGATGAAAAGAGGTCAATTCAAGTAAATTTAAAAGTAGTAAGTGCTTCCTTGCCAGAATCTCAGGCGGCGCTAAAAAAACTTGATGGCGTAAATGACTGGAGCGGATATCAAGGGGGGCAAAAACATAATGCTTATGTG
>CBINKF010000457.1:0-3250 GCA_966251115.1 uncultured Cellvibrio sp. | reverse complement strand
CAGCAGGGTATGATTGAACCCTTTGAGCCCGGTCAGGTGCGCTATGACCAGGCGGGTCATAAGATCGTCTCCTATGGCACCTCCAGCTATGGCTATGATGTTCGCTGTGCCGATGAGTTTAAAATCTTCACCAATGTGCACTCCACCGTGGTGGACCCCAAAAATTTTGATGAAAAAAGTTTTGTGGATATTAAAAGCGATGTCTGCATTATTCCTCCCAACTCCTTTGCCTTGGCGCGTACCGTTGAGTACTTTCGAATTCCGCGCAATATTTTAACGGTGTGTCTCGGGAAATCCACTTACGCCCGCTGCGGTATTATCGTTAATGTCACGCCCCTCGAGCCGGAGTGGGAAGGGCACGTCACACTGGAGTTTTCCAATACCACACCTTTACCTGCAAAGATTTATGCCAATGAAGGCGTGGCGCAGATGCTGTTTTTCGAGTCTGATGAAATATGTGAAACCTCTTATCGCGATCGCGGCGGAAAGTACCAGGGGCAGCGCGGCGTGACCTTGCCGCGCACTTAATTTGCCATGGGTGATGTTGTTAAATTCCGCAAGCCTAGTCCATTTGAAAAACACAAGGGCAAAACACTTTGTCGCAGCGGTTTTCATAAGTGGCAGCTGGTTAAGGAAAAGCAGTTTGATGTCAAGCGCGGGAAGTTGGTAACTATTTACGAGTGCGCGCGTTGCGGCGAGCGAAAGGTGGACGTGCTTTAGGCAAATTCAATAAAAAAGTCCACCGGCAGGGGTATGCCGGTGGACTTTTATCTATAAGCGCTTAGTTGCTGCTGTTGTCCTGACGGTGGAAAATGCGCACGCTGTGGATAACGTGGTCGTATTCAAAATAAACCACATAGTCGGCGTATTTCCATTTTGAAATAGGTGGGTTGCCTACCGGGTCTACTTTTTCAGCGGGCTCACCAAACTGTTTTTCAACCTGGTCTTTGGTCATGCCGGTTTTGGGCAGGGGGGCTGTTGAGCTTTGCCCCTGTTCGCCGACGGGTACTTTAATATCTTCGGCGAAGCTGATGCTAACCGCTCCGGCTAGACCGAAAATCATCAGTAGCGAAATCAAAAACTTATTCATGCTTTTATCCTCGTATAGCACAGAGTATCTGCTGCTTAGCCCAGGTTTTGGTTGCTGCGGCGCTTTTCTGCCATTTGTGCGCGCATTATTTGCTGGCCAATCAGTTGCTGCTGGGTGTCGTTGATGCGATGAAATTTTGCCGCAATTTGAAACTCGCCAGTAGTGCTTGGTTCACAGCGAATGATTTTGGCAAAGACAACCAGGCCGGCATTGCTGGGCAGGAAGATCAAGCGCAGGGCGACAAAACCGTTTACTTCCAGGGAGCGACTGCTGCCAAAGGCGATACCGCCCTCGCTCAGGTTGACCTGCTTTATGGTTTTGGCCGGTGGCTGGGGTTTGCTTTCACCCATCAGTTGCTGGCTTACCAAGTCAATTTTGCGGTTGAGGTTTTGTAGGTACTCGGCAATATTGCGGCTGTGTTCGCGTATCTGATGAAAGAGCACTGCATTTTCCGCATCTAGTTTGCGCAGCTCCGCGTAGAGTTTGAGCGAGGCGGTATTGGGGAATTGCAGTTCGGGCGCGGCGGTGTTGGCCGTTACCTCGGGCACATCGCGAAACTCCAGGGCGATACTTTCATCAATTCGAAAATAACTGCGGCGTTCGTTCATCTTTTGCTCGTTTAGACCTGGTCGTTAATGACTGGTGGGGCGTTTTGGGGTGGACTTTGAAGCTTTGGGTCCCTGTAAGGTTTGGTAATAACCATAGCACAGAGCAATAGCAGGCGGGTTAGGCCGCGGTCGATAAGTTTCACTTGAGCGACGCCGGGCAAACGGGTTTAATGCGCGCATGCTAAAAAATATCCCTTTCTATATTGGCTTGCGTTATACCCGCGCCAAGCGCCGCAACCAGTTTCTCTCCTTTATCAGTGCCTTTTCCCTGATTGGTCTGGGGCTTGGTGTCATGGCTCTGATCATTGTGCTCTCGGTTATGAATGGTTTTGACCGCGAGATGAAGCAGCGCATCCTCAGTGTAATTCCCCATGGGTTTATCGACAAAAAGCAGGGTTTAGCCCAAGGGCAGGAGCTTGCTGCAAAAGTTGAGCAGCATTCTCACGTGCTTGCCGCTGCGCCCTATTTAGCCAGCACTGTCATGGTCAGCTATGCCGGCGGGGTCGAGGCGGTAGATATGGAGGCAATTGATCCAGAGGCTGAGGCGCGGGTGTCGGTGGTGGATCAGCACATGATTGTCGGGCGTATGGAGCAGTTACAGGCAGGTGAATACGGTATTGTGATGGGCCGCTTACTGGCGAGCCGCCTTGCCCTGGCACCGGGCGATAAAATTCGCCTGACATCCCCGGAAATTAATATCACCCCGCTCGGGGCCTTCACCCGCTCGCGCAACTTTACCCTGGTGGGTGTATTTGAAGTGGGGGCGCAGGTGGACAGCAACATGGTGTTTGTCCACTTGCGCGATGGCGAAAAATTCTTGCGTCAGTCCCAGCCGCAAGGGCTGCACGTTAAAACCGACAATATGTTTAACGCCCCCCGGGTTATGGCCGACTTAAAGCGGCAGTTGGGTGATGATTATCGGGTTAAAGACTGGAGTCAAACCCAGGGCAGTTTGTTCCAGGCGGTAAAGATGGAAAAAATGGTAGTGGCGGCGCTGCTGATGATTATTATCGCGGTGGCGGCATTCAATATAGTTTCCAGCCTGGTATTGATGGTCGCCGATAAACGCTCGGACATTGCGGTGCTGCGCACCCTGGGGTTGAGCGCGCGCCAGGTTATGGCGATTTTTGTGGTTCAGGGTTCTGCTGTGGGGGTAGTGGGGACGTTGGTCGGGGCAATTCTGGGTTGCCTGGTTGCACTCTGCCTAACACCCATAATGAACCTGGTGGAGAAGATTTTTGGTTTTCAGGTGTTTGATCCAGACGTTTACTTTATCAGCCAGCTGCCCTCGGTATTGATGTGGCAGGATGTGCTGGTTATTTGCGCTGTGGCACTCTTGCTGAGTTTTCTCGCCACCCTTTACCCCGCTTATCGCGCCGCACAAATTGAACCTGCAGAGGCGCTGCGCTATGAATAATTCCGAGCCTGTTATGACTGCTGCAACATCTTCAACGCCCGTATTGGTTTGCTCCTCAGTGTCCAAGGCCTATCGCCAGGGCAATCTCGCGGTACCTGTGTTGGAGCAGGTGGATTTTCAGGTTTACCCAGGGGA
>CBINKF010000456.1:0-3252 GCA_966251115.1 uncultured Cellvibrio sp. | reverse complement strand
ATCGTAGGTGGTTTGGTCATTATCCAGGGGGTGTGCGATAAACTCATCTGCATTGCGATAGCCACTGCGCAAGAAAATGCCTTTGTTTACATAGGGCCCCGAAATAGAGTCAGATTCAGCCACACCTAAATACGAGCGGTTCCAGCAACCGCCATCGGCTTCGGTTTGCGCGCAGTGATCGTAGTAAAACCAGTATTTTCCATTGGGCGCTTTAATAACATCGGGTGCCCAGCTGCCTTTATAGCCATCGGTCCAGGCAATACCCTCAGCAATTTCACTGGAGTAGGTATTAAATAGGGGGCTTTCATCAACCTGATCATTGGCTGAGAGCACCGAAATATATTGCCAGCTCATCAGGTCGGTGGATTTGGCGGCGGCCAGATGAGAACCAAATACGTAGTAACCATCATCCCCTTTAATTACCGAGGGGTCATGTACCGCTATATCGTTGTAGCTAATGGCAGAGGCATTAGCCGTAGGATCAACTTGAGACGTATTCTCGGGTACTGTTCCGGCAGGAACACCCGACTTATCGCCAGAGCCTCCGCCACAGGCGGTAATTGCCAAGAGCCCGCTCAGGACGAGTGCAGCATTCGTCAGCTTCATTGGATAAACCCTCTCACTAATGATTTTTATTACTTATTCAATCGAGTCTTGCAGATGTGATCTGATCAGCCAGACTTGCATCGCATCGATGCTCATAAGTTTGACTTACAGCGTTATTGCATATGTCATACAATAATACTATCAACTCATACTCGCATAAATATTCGCCAGAGTAAACTGAAAAACCGGGAATTTTAGGCGACACAGAGCAGTTGACATACAAAATGTCATACAATAGTATTTTCTGGCAAGCTAAAAATAACCATAGCCTCACAATAGCAGGCAAACGACCTGCCATAGAGGTAAAACCACCCGAGGGGGCCCTTCATGTTTAAGCGTTCTGCTTTGAGCAGCGCTATTGCGCTAGCTCTGATGGCTACCAGTTATGAGCCAGTATTCGCCCAAGATCAGGCTGATCAACAAACCAATGATCAAGACCAGAAAATTGAAGAAGTCGTAGTTACCGGTATTCGCGGCAGTTTGACCAAAGCGCTGGATATCAAAAAAGAAAATATCCAGATTACCGACTCCATAGTGGCCGAAGACATAGGCAAGTTCCCCGATAACAACGTGGTGGAAGCGCTGCAGCGCGTAACCGGTGTGCAAACCACTGGCCGCGGCGGCGGTGAGGTGAGCGGTGTCACTATTCGCGGCCTGGGCGATGTGTCAACTACCGTCAACGGTCGCGAGATCTTTACCGGCACCGGTCGCTCGGTGGCCCTGGCGGATATCCCCGCCAGCCTGCTCAATCGCGTCGATGTGTTTAAAACCCGCGCCGCCGATCAAATTGAGGGCGGCATTGCCGGTGCAATCGATATTAAAACCAACCGTCCTTTTAACTTTGATGGCAAAAAAGTGGTGCTGGCAGCGCGCGGCATTAATCAAAGTACGTCGGAAAAAACCGACCCCAATGTGAGTATGTTGGCCAGTAATCGCTGGGAGACAGGTGCGGGGGAATTTGGTGCGCTGGTTAACGTCTCCTACGCCGAAACCAATTACCGCGATGAAAATATCTGGATAGGCTCACTCGATCCCTACAACGCCGACACCTATAACATTATTCGCAGTACCGAAGGCGGATTTAACGTAGGCACTGACAGCGGGCTGCCCTCCACCCCCGGTTCGACACTCAATGTCAATGGTGTACCCACCGAGTATGTGCTGCTGCGCGATGCCATGGGTTTTACCGATTTTACCGGTAAGCGCGAGCGCCCCGCCGCCAATATCTCGCTGCAATGGGCGCCCAACGACAGCTCCGAGTATTTGTTTGAAACCTTCTACAACGGCTATCGCAACCAGTCATTTAACTCGCTGGTGTTTATCAATACCAATGGTATCAGCCACTTCCGCAATCCTCAGTTGGTGGAAGGCACCAATGTTGTTAAAACCAACTTTGTAAACAACGCCTCTATGTTTACCTCTGGCGATGGCTCCACCGGCCATACCGACAGCTGGGTTTATGCGCTGGGCGGTAAATGGGATTTAAGCGATAGGCTGAAATTAAAATCTGAATTGGTGCATCAAACCAGCGATTACGAATACAAGTTTTTCGCCATGCGCACCAACTCCAGCATAGATCGCCTGGTGATCGACTTTAACCACAACAATAGCGGCTTGCCGATTGTGGCGGCCCTGGACAACCCGGACACCAGCGACATTGATGAAAGCAAATTAACCAATGCGTCTGCCTATACCATGGGCACCCTCTACGACAACGGCGGCAAAGACCATGGCGGCGCCACCACCTGGACGCTGGATGCAGACTATGACGCTGACTGGGGAATCTTTACCAAAGTGACTGGCGGTATTCGCGTGGATAAACGCGGCACCACTGCCGATTACCGCGATCAGAGCGGCGAATGCAATCCGGACCTGATTAGCTGCAATGTCGCCGATATTCCCGCCCTGGCCAATTTGAGTAAATCCGGCTTCTTTGATGGCAAGGCTTACGTGCCCTCGCAATGGCTGGCGGCCGATGGCAACTATTTACTGGCCAATGCCGATTACATCCGCAGCCTCTACACCCATACGGTTTACAACGAAGCAACCGGCAAAGACGAGGTAGTCGCGCTGCAGGCTGGCGGCTCAGATTTTCTCCCCAGCCGCACCTTCGATATAGATGAACTGAACACCACCCTTTATCTGGAAGCCAATTACGATACCGAACTGGCGGGCAAACGCCTGGATGGTCAAATTGGTGTACGTCTGGTCAAAGTCAAAACCACCATGAACTTTATGCAGGACAAGGATCTGGATGACCCGCACAATGCCTGGACCCCGATCAGCACCGAGACCACAGAGAGCCGTGCCCTGCCCAGCTTTACCCTGCGCTACTCATTGACTGACGAGCTGATGACCCGCTTCTCCTACGGCGAAACCATCCGCCGCCCCGGCTATGGCGACCTCAACCCGGCGATTAACTACTACAAATCCTCCACCGGCCTGGAATACGGTACCGCCAACGGCGGCAACCCCGACCTCAAGCCAGCCGAATCCAAAAACTATGACTGGTCACTGGAATATTATTTTGCCGAGTCCAGCTCTGTGTACGGCGTGCTCTTCCAGCGCGATGTCACCGGCTTTGTGAATACCGTGACCGAGAGCGTTACCCTGGCAGACCCAACCGAACCCAGCGGCCAGTACACC
>CBINKF010000455.1:0-3255 GCA_966251115.1 uncultured Cellvibrio sp. | reverse complement strand
CGCGGTCACACAGATCTAAAAAATCTTTACGCAATTGGCGAAACCAGCTTTACCGGCCTGCATGGCGCCAATCGTATGGCGAGCAATTCCCTGCTCGAATGTATTGTCTACGCTCAAAGCGCCGCCAAAGACATACTCTCGCGCATGCACGCCATAAGTGAGCCAGACCCATCCCCCCAGTGGGACGCCTCACGCGTCACGGACTCCGACGAAGATGTAGTTATCTCCCACAACTGGGACGAATTGCGTCGTTTTATGTGGGACTATGTGGGCATAGTGCGCACCCACAAACGCCTGGAGCGCGCCACCCACCGAATCAAGCTGTTACAGAAGGAAATTGCCGAATACTACAGCAACTACAAAGTGAGCAGTGACCTGATTGAGCTGCGCAACCTGGCCACCGTAGCGGAATTGATTATTCGCTCGGCCCACGAGCGCAAAGAGAGCCGCGGATTGCATTATTCGTTGGACTATCAGCAAAAATCGCCCATTGCACGCGACACCATACTGGTCCCGACCAACTTTGCGGGCCAGGATATTATCGTTAGCAAGGGTTGATCTGGTCGATCAATCAGCCTGCTTGTGCACACACAAACGCAACCAGCGACTGAGCGCGCGAAATTCCCGCTCAGTCATTGAATCCCGCAGAATTACCATACGGCGCTTTTTGTGACTCGGGGATAACTCACCTGGCGCGAGCGGGCCTGTCGCGAGCGGGCTGAGCTCGAAAATAATAACCCAAGGCCATAGCAGCACTTCTCCAGCAAGCGCAAAACGCTGCTCTCCCTTTGCGGAATCGAGTCGCCACACTCCCCCCTCTACCCACAATCGATCTAACGGCTCGGGGGCGCGAACAGCACCCAAGCGCCAGGTGAGCCAGACAGTTGCACCCACAAGCGCCGCCAAGACCAAGAGTAATGTCCAACCTACCGTGGTTATAAATTGGCTCACCAGGGAGGCTATCAACGCCAAGGCTAGTAAGGCGGCAAGGAAAGCGCGCAGCAGCACAAGATGACGGGAGGCATAAATGCTAATTGGCGCCAGTGTCGGGAGGGGTTTTGAGCGCACCTTTGGGCTGCCGGCCGACAGCGCCAGAGGCGCGCTATTTGGCGCTTGGCTGGAGTCCGGTGTTGGCACGTATGATATCCACAATCCGTTGCAGTTCAGGTTTTAGCGGGTCCTCCCGGCGCATAAACCAGGCGTACATATCCTGATCCTGCTCCTCCAACAAAGCCCAATAACTTTCTTTATCAGCCTGCGCCAAGCCAGGATACACATTCTCCAGAAAGGGGAGCAGGATTAAATCCAGCTCCAGCATTCCGCGACGACTACCCCAAAATAAACGATTGGTTTCCACGCTAACTACCCGATTGGTTTAAAGCGCCACATTATAGCAAGCCTTTATAGAACCGACGCAAACACAACAGGCTCCCAGTTAATCAAGTACCTGGCCGCATCAAGCTGAATAATGTTGTCATGCTAGAATGCCCCTCCCTCCAGCTTAAAAAGTTTTGACCATGAGCCCAACAGATACCTATTTCACCGACTTGACCGATCAGAGCCTGTTGCTCATACAAGGGCTAGACGCGGGAAAATTTTTGCAAGGTCAGGTCACCTGCGACATTAACGAACTGGGCGAGCACGCACGTCACGGCGCCCATTGCTCAGTAAAAGGCAGGGTTATTTTTAATTTCCTTGCCATGCAACTCGGCCCCGAACAAATCGCGCTAAGATTGGCTGCAAATATGCTCTCAGTAGCCCAGGCAAGCCTGGGTAAATACATAGTGTTTTCCAAGGCCAAATTAAATACCGGAACCGATTTTCGCGGCCTAGGAATTTGGGGAGCTGGAGCCGATCAGATAATCGCTCAACTGTTTGCAGCCACCCCCGCAGAGACACTCGCCGTTATCAAATACAAAAACAATTACTGTATAAAAATAAATCAAAACAACTATGAATGCTGGTTTGCCAGCGAAGACTTCGACACCGCGCGCGCCACCATCAGCGCACTTACGCAAGCCGCCACAATCCACGCCTGGAAGCACCAGCACATTGCTCTTGGGCTCGCTGAAATCACTCCCGAAATTTCCGAGCGATTTACACCACAGGATTTAAACATGCAACTTACCGGTGCAGTTAATTTTCGCAAGGGTTGTTATACCGGACAGGAAATTGTGGCTCGCCTTCACTATCGCGGTAAATTAAAAAAGCATCTCTACCGTTTTGCCTATTCCGGCCCTCACCCAGCACCTGAACTAGCGCCCGGCAGCAACCTGATATCCGAGCAGGGTCAGCACGCAGGCGAAATCGTCAACATAGCACCATCAAATGATGCAAATTTCGAGCTTTTGGCCTCGGTATTTGATGAGCATCTCGAAAACTTGCGGCCCGAAAATAGCGCACAAAAACTCCGCCTTCTACCCTTGCCCTATGCTATACCTAAGGCTGAATCTGCCGATTAATCAGAACTATTCGTCAATGAGACACACGCATGAGCCAAATTGTTGAAAAAGTACGCCAGGAGATCATCAGCGCCATTAAAAATGATCAGCTGGTGCTACCTACACTTCCGGAAGTAGCACTTAAAGTACGTGAAGTGGCCGACGACCCCAACGCCGATATCGATAAATTGGTCAACGTTATCGGCAATGATGCCGCCATGAGCGCGCGCCTGATTCGCGTCGCCAACAGCCCTTTATTAAGAGCGAGTCGCCCCATCGAAGACTTGCGCGCAGCGCTTATGCGACTCGGCATCCACTATACCTGTAACATCGCCACAGGCCTGGCCATGGAGCAAATGTTTCAGGCAACATCCGATCTTGTGGATATGCGCATGCGCGAGGTCTGGAGCCGCTCCAGCGAAGTTGCCGGAATCAGCCATGTACTGTGCAAGCATTACACTCGCCTGCGCCCAGACCAGGCAACCCTGGCGGGGCTCGTCCACAAAATCGGCGTATTGCCCATTCTCACCTATGCCGAAGATCATCCAGCGTTGCTAAAGGACAGCATCACCCTGGATACCGTAATAGAACAAATTCACGCCCCCATTGGAGACCTTATCCTTAAAACCTGGGGTTTCCCTCAGGAAATCGCCCACATTCCAAGCCAGCACTTGGACTTTGGTAGAAGCATTGCCAAAGCTGACTATGCAGACATAGTTACCGTTGCCATGCTACAGAGCTACATGGGCACCGACTCGCCAATGGCTAAAGTCGATTTTAATAAGGTTGCGGCCTTTGAGCGTCTGGGCCTGGA
>CBINKF010000454.1:0-3256 GCA_966251115.1 uncultured Cellvibrio sp. | reverse complement strand
CGATCCCACAGCGGAATGCGTAGCCTGCGCTAGAATTTTGTGCCGCCGCCAAAGTAGCGCAACAATTAATCACCAACCCCAGCAGCCACCGGCTACAACCCGCTTTTACATTAAACATAAGCAACAAACCTTTGCGAAATACGCTGGCTTAACCAGCGATGTATTGGCAATACCAGCGACCACATAATCACCAGCATAGGAACAACCTCAGCCATAGGGCTGGTCCATTGGGCGGACGAAAGGCGCTCCCCCGCCAGATAACTAAATGGACCGCAAATAGCGCCTAAAATTGCTCCGACCCAGGGGCGCTCGTAAACCCATCGCAATGAGTGGTTCAGGTTGATTCCCAGCAGAATCCACACGCACAACACCCACAGCGGCGACATGGACTGGGTTTCGGCAAACCGGATGAGTCCGCAGCCCAGTAAAATGGCGTCGTGCGCCAAACCAATCAGGGCCGCCACTGTGAGGGCGATAACATCATCGCGGCGGCGCGAGCTGTACAGAAAGTGGCCAATTAGTGTCAGGCCGGTAAATAACCCGGCCCAAAGGCT
Source organism: uncultured Cellvibrio sp. (assembly GCA_966251115.1). Lineage (GTDB taxonomy): Bacteria > Pseudomonadota > Gammaproteobacteria > Pseudomonadales > Cellvibrionaceae > Cellvibrio. The sequence continues at coordinate 2,702 of CBINKF010000454.1, read as the reverse complement.
GCCGTAAAGGACACAGATAAACCAGCCAATTTGAAATACCAGGGCATTGATTATGTTAAAGCGGGTCGAGGACGTCATCGGCGAAAGAATTGCGAACGGTAGTTTGGCTTGGCCAGCAACAGCTGGATGGTGCCAATACTACGTTCTATAAACCCGCCTTCGCAATAACTTAAATAGAATTCCCACATACGGATAAAGCGCTCGTCAAAGCCCTGGGCGCGCACCTGATCCAGCTTGGCCATAAACGCCTGGCGCCAATGCTGCAGAGTCTGGGCGTAGTCTGCGCCTATCTCCTGCAAATTCACAATATTCATGTCGGTTTGGCTTTTTACTTTTTCACTCAATACGGCGATAGAGGGCAAGCTGCCGCCGGGAAAAATATAGCGCTGAATAAAATCCACCGAGTCCCGCGCCTGTTGATAGCGCTGATCACAGATAGTGATAGCCTGAATTAGCATAAGACCATCGGGCTTTAGCAGGCGGGAGCACATTTGAAAATAAGTATTCAAATGCTCGTGACCGACGGCCTCTATCATTTCCACCGAGACAAGCTTGGAGAACTGGCCGCGCAGATCCCGGTAGTCATCAAACAACACCTGAATTTGCTCGGTTAAACCCGCCGCCGCAACGCGTTCGCAAGTAAATTCATACTGCTGGCGCGAAATGGTAGTGGTAGTCACGCGGCAGCCGTAGTGGCTTGCGGCGTATATCGCCATGGCGCCCCAACCACTGCCAATTTCCAACAAATGATCCTCGGGGGTTAGCTGCAGTTTTTTACAGATCACCTCCAATTTGTATTGCGAGGCCTCCGCCAGGCTTGCATCCGGTCGTGGGTAAATAGCGGCGGAATACATCAGGCTCGGATCGAGGAAAAGGCTGAAGAAATCATTGCCTAAATCGTAGTGGGCTGAAATATTTTTGCGCGAACCCGTGCGGCTGTTGCGGTTTAGCCAGTGAAAACCTTTGAGCAATAATTTACCCAGCCATGACTGGCGGGCATCCATCTGATCCAGGGTATCCATATTCTGCACAAACAGACGAATAACCTGGGTGAGGTTACTGCTCGACCAACAGCCATCCATATAACTTTCACCTGAGCCAATAGAGCCGCTGAAAACCACCTGACTATACACATCCGGGTCCAGCACGCGAATATCAGCGACCAATTCGGCTATATCGGGCGACTCGCCAAATTGAAAGACTTCGCCGCCTTCAATAATCATCAGGCAACCGCGTTTAATCTGCTGCAGGCGCTTGAACAACAATTTGCGCGCAACTGCCTGGTTGCGACTGGCCAGCGATAGCTTATGGGCGGGAATTTGTGCAATAGTCTGGCTAGTCACTTGAGCCTCCGATTCCTGGTGAAGATTTTTTTAATTCAGTTGCAAAATGCGTGGGCAAATCAGGCGGAACATCCGCAGCGTTTGGCGGATATGTGTCCGCAGCACCGGGATGGGGATAAAAAGGTACGCGTTTTAACCAGAGTTTGAGCGCTTGCCAATAAATCGACAGAGGCACTTTCAGCGCGGCCCAAGGAGCCGTCCATACATAGGCCCGCAAAAAATTTTTATCCCAGGGGTGACGTTCAAGGTTGAGTGTCGAATCCATATGCCGTGCGTTTGCGCCCGGCTCCACACCATTTGGTATTTGCGCGCGATTTTCCATGTGCACCAGCAAGCGCTCCGCAGGGGTAGAACTTACCCAGTAGTAACTCATGGCAAGGGGATTAAAGGGCGAAACATGAAATGCCTTGGCAAATTCGGTTGAGGTCTTTCCGGATTGAACATCGCATTCGATGACATAGGAGTGACGTTGATTCCAGGGCGTATTATTTACCTCGGCAACAATCACGCTCGGCTTTTCAGCATCCGGCTCAAACACATAGTAAAAAGTGACCGGATTAAAACAGAAGCCCCAAAAGCGCAAATTGGTTAGCATGCGCACGGCGCCCTGGGGACAATAACCCAGGGCCTGCTGAACTCTGTGACGCACAGCAGTTTTTAACGGGACATGGTCGGGGCCAAGAAAATCCTCGCGTTTAAAACTTGCCAGGTTGGCCTTGTTGCACGACCAAAAGCGCATACCGGCCAAGGCGTCCGGCAGCTCATCCAGATCCAGGTAAAATAAAGTAATGCGATAGCTGAACTGGTGATGCCTGGGCCAAAAACGCCGGTGCCTGAGTATTCCTGAATAAATGGCGCTGTACATGATACTCACCATTCAACGCCCAGACTTTTAGCTACCGCGATAGCGGAAACCAACCCATCTTCATGAAAGCCGTTGCGCCAATAGGCTCCGCAAAAGTGCGTGTGCCTCTGCCCGCTGATTTGACTCCAGGCAGCCTGGGCCTCGACACTCGCCTGGGTAAATAATGGATGGCTGTAATGGTAAACACCCAAAATTTTTTCACTGGCAATTGCGGTACCGGGATTCACGCTCACACAAAATGTCTGCTGGGTGTGCAGGTTTTGCAGAATATTCATATTGTAAGTTAGACGCGCATTACCCTGGCGCCCGCCCTCTTCGGCCACCTGGTAATTCCAACTCGCCCAGGCCGCTTTGGAACGGGGTAAGAGCGACTCATCTGTGTGTAGCACCACCAGGTTGTCCAGATATTTTATGGCCCCCAGTATTTGCGTTTCGCGGGGGCTGGCGTCGGCCAACAAGCGCAGGGCCTGATCGCTATGACAGGCAAAAATTAC
>CBINKF010000453.1:0-3258 GCA_966251115.1 uncultured Cellvibrio sp. | reverse complement strand
TAGAGATAGGAGGAGCCGTCGACAAGCACCAGAGGGGCCTGGGGGATAGAGACTTGGGGGAGAGATGCTTGGGGGAGAGCTGCCTGGGGATTGGAAGTCTGGTTCATAGCTAGGGGTCTGGTTGCGGAGCAGAAAAGGCCGAAGCATACACCAAAGCACCCCTGCCCGCTTTTATGCGAGCCCCGCGGTTATCCGCCACGGGGCTGGCCATCAGACTGTGTATTACAAAAGTGTTACCGAACGCCAGATTGTGTTACCTAACGCCAAACTCCAAGCCATTTCTAGGTTTAAAAGCTAAATTACGGTATTTATTCACATTTTTACGGTAACAAGGACAAAATATTGTAACCAGGGGCTAGTCTTCTCAAAAAAATCTGTTACCATGCGTAACATAAAGTAACAAATGAACGTTACCCGGGCTTCAGGCGTTACTTTATAAACACATACACATTACGAGAAAAGTTACCCACAAAGTAACCGGACTTAACACCATCGGAGGAACACACGATGAAAAAATTTGCCCTGATACTGAGCACACTGTTTGTAGCTAACCTGGCCCTGGCTGATGAAGCCGCCAACACTGAAAACCTGACCCTGGCCGCCGCCGATTTGAACAAGGCCAACAGCTGGGTTGAAACTAAAGAAGATGCAGAACTGCGTCTGAGCGAACAGCTGGTTGATAAAGCCGAAGCCCTTAACGCCAAAATCAATGCCAAGTTGGAAAAGCAACTGGAAGACAAGCTGGCGGAAAAGTTCGACAACTAATTACCCCCCTGATCCTGTCGGTGTTTCGCTGACCCCGACAGGTTCTTTTTTAACCGTTTTTGAAGCGTTTTGTTGTTTTTTATTCGGTTTTCTCCTCGTGTTACTGCCCCAGGTATGGCCTTATAACTTTTTGTAATGCCGTCCTGGGGACTTTTTTGTGACACCGCACAGATTTCAAATTTATTTCAGCCTGGCGCCTGATTTCGTAGGCGATCAGAAACCGACCACCTAGACTCCAGCTTAACCAGGGAAAACTACATCGGAAAACGGACAGCAAACCAACCATTACTCAAGTTAGCTGTTTAATTATTGGAGCTTTTATGGACACCTTGATCTTCTCGCAAACCAGTATCTTCCGCATGCAGCAACTCGCCAGCAGCATCTACCACAAAACCGGTGTGCGCCATCGTATGGCCTCGCCCGAGGGTATGCTCGAGCTACTGCGCGCCGCCGGCGGCGCCACAGATTCAGGTATTCGCGATTGTTATGACGCTTTTGTGCAATCGCTCAATAAACGCCAACTGGATATGCTCGCCTCGCGCAATGTCAAACTGCGCCAACCCAACGGCATATCAGTTATCTCCCCCATCCGCCAGGCAAGCTGAAAACGCCTGACCGAGGTTGCTGAGCAGCTGCCCGTAGCTGCTCAGGCCAGCATCTCCTATAGGGTCTAACTGCCCCATACGCAAACCCAATTCCTGCGCCAAAGCATCCAGGCTGTCACTTTTTTGATAGGGCTCGGAGAACAGGCAGCGGGCCGCACCGGCCTTAAGTGCCTGGCGCAGTTCCAGCAAATGCCTGGCCCCCGGGCGGCGCTCGGGGGTGAAGGTGATATAGGCCAGCTGCTTTAAGCCAAAGTGCTCGACAAAGTGGCTGTAGCCCTCGTGGTAGACCGCAAACCCCCTGTCTTTGAGCGGCTCCAGCTGCGCCCTAAGCTGTTTATCCATTTGCATCACCGCCTGGGCAAATGCCTGGGCGCGCTGATTGAACTGCTCCGCCCTGGAGGGTTGCAGCTGCCCCAACTTTTGCGCCAGGGCGCGGGCGATAACCACGGCATTATCGGGATCTAACCAGAGGTGCGGATCGCCTTCATGCTTATGCTCCGCCGCCTCGCCCTGTCCCTGGTCTTCATGCTCGGGAAAGTGGATGCCCGCCAAATCGTAGGCACTAATAATCCGGTTTGAGTCCAGACCGGCCAGTGGCCGCGCCAAAAAACTCTCCAGTTCGGGGCCAACCCACAGCAGTAAATCCGCCTCGCGCAAGCGGCGATGGTCGGACATGCGCAGGGGATAATCGTGCGGCGACGCGGTTACCGGCAGCAGGGTATCCACTTCCACCTCGTCTCCCGCCAGCTCCTGGGCAATTAGCGCCAGGGGTTTAATGCTGGCGAGCAGCTTGATTTTGCCCGCCGCTGCAGCCGGGGGAACCTGGCAAATCAAGGTAAATAAGCTGAAGGTTAAAAAAACTCGAAGCCTGATGTACATGGGGATCTACCAGAAGCAGCAAAAAGTTAGGTTATATAGTAACATTTCATCAGAATTTAGTTGAACTCACCCGACGGGCAAATCCTTTAGGAATTTATGCACGACAAGCCACCCCTGGCCTGCAGCCAGCACGACCACGGTCACTGTATCAGCGATGCGCTCAGTGAAGCCCGGCAGATTTGCGCCAAGCGCGGTGTGCGGCTGACGGAGTTGCGCGCTCAGGTACTGGAGTTTATCTGGCAGAGCCACAAACCCCTGGGCGCCTATACCCTGATGGAGATGCTCGCCCAGGCCTCTACGCGCCGAGTGGCACCACCCACTGTCTATCGCGCCCTGGAGTTTCTGCTGGAGCAGGGGCTGATTCACCGCATTAACGCGCTCAACGCCTTTATTGGTTGCCCCAGCCCGGGCCAGCGCCATCAAAACCACTTTTTAATCTGCCGTCACTGCGGCGTGACCATAGAAATAGCCAGCGACCAGCTCAGCGGCCACATTGCCCAGTGTGCATCCAACGCCGGTTTCCGCGTCGATAGCCAGTCCCTGGAGGTGATGGGCTGCTGCCCCAGCTGTCGCGAAGGCGAAGGCAATGAGAGTAGCGACCATGACTAATCCAGAAATTTTGATCCAGGCGCGCGGCCTGAGCCTGAGTCGGCGCGAGCGGGAAATTCTCAACCAGGTCGATATAACCCTGGAGGCGGGCAAGGTAGTCACCCTGATTGGCCCCAATGGCGCGGGCAAAACCAGCCTGGTGCGCTGCCTGCTGGGTTTGATCGACGCTGACAGCGGCAGTATCGAGCGCGCGCCCGACCTGCGCATCGGCTATATGCCGCAAAAACTGCACCTGGATGCCAGCCTGCCCCTCAGCGTCAAACGCTTTCTCGCCCTGGGCGGCAAAGCGCGCCTGCCCCTGGCGGAAATCCTGGCGCTTACCGGCATCGCCAAACTTATCGACATGCCCATGCAGTCACTCTCCGGCGGCGAAACCCAGCGGGTACTCCTGGCGCGCGCC
>CBINKF010000452.1:0-3285 GCA_966251115.1 uncultured Cellvibrio sp. | reverse complement strand
GCCATGTTGTTGCTGATGGGCATGAGCTGCGGTTTTGTCTACGGGATAGGTTTTGTGCCGCGCCTGCGCCTGTGGCGCTGGCTGTTTTCCGCACCTGCCGCACTGGGCTTAATGTTCTGGGGGGGGCTTTTAATTTACACCTAAGCGGAAACTATTCGCCTGGCCCAAAACCAAAGCAGCCCCGCATTGCGGGGCTGCTTTTTTATCGACTGTTTATGTCAGCGTACGAAAACCAGGCTAGAGCATGACCAGCTTGGCGCCAACCAACACCAGCATCATCGCCAGGGCCGGGCGCAAATAATGGTCGGCAACGCGATTGGCCAGGTGGCTGCCCAGGTAAATACCCGGCAGAGAACCTATCAGCAAATTGGCCAATAGATGCCAGTCCACATTGCCCAGGCCGGCATGGCCCAAGCCCGCCACCAGGGTTAGGGGTACGGCGTGGGCAATTTCAGTACCCACTAACCGCACCGTGGGCAGCAGGGGGTAGAGGATAAACAGCGCAACAGTACCCAGGGCGCCAGCGCCTATAGAGGTTATGGTAACCACTGCCCCCAGGAAAAAGCCTACAGCGACGGTGGCGCGCCACTGGCCCTGGGGTGTCAGGCGCGCAAACCAGGCGTCGTTTTTGCGGCTGTAATCAAAGATTTTGCGCTTGAACAGAATGGCAATGGCGGTGAGTACCAGGGCGTAGCCCAGCGCGGCCTTGATAAAGCTGTTCATAGCGGTGGTATCCACACTCAGCAGGTGCAGGCTCAGTAGCGTCAGGGTCGCCGCGGGCAGGCTGCCGAGCGCCAGGGCGCCGGTAATCTTCCAGTCGATATTGCGCTTGTTGTGGTGAACATGGACACCGCCCGCTTTGGTGATGGCGGCGTAGAGCAGGTCGGTACCCACTGCATTGGCCGGCGACACACCAAAGTAGAGCAGGATAGGGGTCATCAGCGACCCGCCGCCAACTCCGGTGAGGCCAACGACAAAGCCCACCACCAAGCCGGCAACAACATAGGCGATTTGAAAATCCATAATTCCCCTGGCGCTAATAACCAAACATATAGGCCGCGCAGGCTATCAGCTACACCTGGCTGTGCAAAATGATTATTTGTTTAGGGCTTAGAAGCAAAGCATCTAACAACAAATTTAGATAACCGTAAAAGCGGGGCTGGGGTTATATCCAGAGGTGGGTTAACGCTAAAACCTTAAGCATTACTTGCAAATAAATATTTTAAATAATATAAATAAGATGCAGGTTATTATTTGTTCTTGCAGAGAGATGGTCAGCAAAAGTCTGGCTGAAACTACCTTCCGATAAAAATAACAGGTATTCCTATGAAACTATCCCCCTGGGCCCTCGGCCTATTTGCAAGCCTTTGTTTTGTCAGTGCCGTGCCCCTCAGTCAGGCGGCTCCCGTCAAAGGGGCTGACATCAGCTGGACCTCTGAGATCGAAGCCAATGGCTACGCTTACTACAATCGCAGCGGCGTTAAAAAGGACATCCTGGCCATTATGAAAGAGCAGGGTATGACCGCTGTGCGCCTGCGGGTGTGGGTCAACCCGGCGGATGGCTGGTACAACTCCACCCAGGACGTGGTGGCCAAGGCACTGCGCGCCAAAGCGGCGGGCATGAAGATTATGGTCGACTTCCACTACAGCGATTCCTGGGCCGATCCCGGGCAACAGACCAAACCCTCGGCCTGGAGCGGCTACAGTTTTCAACAGTTGATGGATGCGGTGTGGAACTCTACCCGCTATACCCTGCAGGCGTTAAAGGACGCAGGCGTGACAGTGACCTGGGTGCAGGTGGGTAACGAGACCAACAACGGCATGCTGTGGAATGATGGCAAGGCCTCCAGCAGCATGAAAAACTACGCCTGGCTGACCAACACCGGCTATAACGCGGTCAAAAGTATTTACTCCAGCGCCAAGGTGGTGGTGCACCTGGCCAATTGCTACGACAACGCCAACTTCCGTTGGATTTTCGACGGCCTGCGCGCCAATGGCGGCCAGTTCGATATTATCGGCACCTCGGATTACCCCACCATCGCCAGCGGTTATACTTGGCAGCAGGCCAACAGCGCCTGTCTGGCCAACCTCAAGGATATGGTGTCGCGCTATGGGGTGCCGGTAATGATCTCGGAAATCGGTGTGCCCTGGGACAATGGCTCAGCCAAAACTATAGTGGCCGACATGATTGCCAAACTGGGCCAGATATCCAACAGCAAAGGGGTGGCGATTTTCTACTGGGAGCCGGAGGCGCGTCCCGGTTGGAAGGGTTATACCCTGGGGGCTATGGATACCAGTGGCAAGGCAACGGCGGTGTGGGATGCGTTTAAGTAACCCAACCTAATGCACTAGGCTGCTTAAAGCCGTGGGTGACAGAATGCGACCGGAAACCCCGGTCGCATTTTTTTAGATGTCTAAGCGGCCCTGCCTTTAACGCAATTGCGCCCGGAGTTTTTAGCCTCGTAAAGCGCTGAGTCTGCGGTTTCCAGAAGCGCATCCACCGAGTGGTCAGTTTCGATTTGCGCCACGCCGATACTAATGGTGGCGGCAATTCTGGTGGAGAAATGGCAGTCGGCAATTTTAGTGCGCAGCAATTCGCCAAAGCTCAGGGCGCCCTCCAGGCTGGTCTCCGGGCAGATGACAAGAAACTCTTCGCCACCCCAGCGTCCCAGGGTGTCGCTGCTGCGACAGTGGCGCTGCAACAACTGGGTAATTTCCCTAAGTACTTGATCGCCCACCGGATGGCCATAGGTGTCATTGATGGATTTGAAAAAATCCACATCGATTCTCAACAGTGACAGGGGCGTGCCATAGCGTCTGCCGCGCTCTGTCTCCTGTTCCAGCACTTCATGCAATTTGATGCGATTGAAAATACCGGTTAAAGGGTCGGTGATCGACAGCTGTTCCAGGGCGTGGTTTTTTTCCACCAGCTCCTGGGTGCGCAGCTCCACCTCCTGCTCAAGGCGGCGCTCGGAATCCTGCAGGTTGACAACCAGTTGCCGCTGGGCCTCAAGCATCGCATTTTGCGCAGCTTCCTTTTCGCGGCGGGTCATATTCAAACGATCGGCCAGGGCGTAGGCCAGCAGCATCATTTCAATGGCGGAACCAAATTGCAGGCCGTTTACAGTGAACCAGTTGGTGGGCAAATAGCCGGCAAAGCGCAGCGAGTTTACCGGCGAGGCGGTGCAGATCACTAAAAATGCGGCCACAAAAAAATAGGCGCTGCGCTGCCGCTGCAGGGCGCAGTAAATGCCAATCCCCAAAATCAGGCTGGAGGCCACCACA
>CBINKF010000451.1:0-3285 GCA_966251115.1 uncultured Cellvibrio sp. | reverse complement strand
TGGCGCGCGTTTGTCTGGCGCCGCTGCGCTTTGGTGCGGGCATAAAAGGTAAGTTGATGGACGCCATGCGCTGCGGCACCCCCAGCGTTACTACGGCGATTGGCGCCGAAGGCATGCGCGGCGATTTGCCCTGGGGCGGGGCCATTTGCAATTATCCCAACGAGTTTGCCGATGCCGCTGTCACCCTTTACCAGCATCAAGCGGATTGGCTGGCGGCGCAGCACGCCGGTTTTGATATTTTGCGCGATCATTTTGCGCGGGAGTTTTACGACCTGGCGGTCTGGCACCGGCTGCTGGGGTTGCGCGACGATTTGGACAGCGCGCGCAAAAAGAATTTTGTCGGCCAGATGTTGCGTCACCATTTGTGCCAGAGCGCGCGCTATATGGGCATGTGGATTGAAGCTAAAAATCGCAAACCGGCGGCTGATAATCGGGCCTAGTCTCCAGCATTTTTTCCTGCTGCTACTGGCACCTGTTAGTGCTAATTGCTATCGACAAATTTAACGCGGTTGCGCCCGCCAGATTTTGCCAGATACAAACCCTGGTCGGCGCGGTGCAATAACTGCTGGAATTTTTCGTCACCCGGCATCAGCTCGCTCACCCCAATGCTCACGCTTAACGCCAGGGTGTGCTGGCTGGCGACAGGCAGGGGTGCCTGGGCAATTTTGGCGCGCAGCCGCTCGGCAAAACGCGCGCCGTCACTGCCCTGGGTTTGGGGCAAAAACACCGCGAACTCCTCACCGCCTATGCGCCCCATTGCATCCGAGCTGCGCAGCGAGCGCTTGATAATACTGACGATTTTTTTCAGGGTGCGGTCGCCAATCTGATGGCCGTAGGTGTCGTTAACCGATTTAAAATGGTCTATGTCGATCATCATTACCGTTAAGGGCGTGGCGTAACGCAGCGAGCGTTTAAATTCCTTTTGCGCCAATTCAAAAAAGCGGCGACGGTTGTTTATGCCGGTTAAGGCATCTGTCTGGGCCTGCTTGCGCAGTTTTTCGCGCAGCAAGTACAGCTCGGTAATATCGGTGGAAAAACCGATGAGCGCGCGCTGATTGTCCAGCCAGGTGATGGGAACTTTTTTAGACCAGTAATAGGAAATGCTGCCGTCATTCTGGGTGAATATTTCCTCGCCGGTGTGCGGTGCTTTGGTATCAAACACCAGCTTATCCAGCTCCCAAAATTGATCGGCAATCTCTTGCGGAATTACTTCGCTGTCCAGCTTGCCAATAATCTCCTGCGGCACATGGCCAAACAACTCGGCTACCTTGTTGTTGACGTAGAGGAAATGACGCTCACTGTCTTTCATATAGACATAGGCGTCGATGTTATTGAGTACAGTGTCCAATAGCTGACGCTGCTTCTGTAGCTGGCGCTCCAGCAGTTTGCGCTCGGTAATATCGGTGGAGATACCCGAAAGGCCAATAATATTGCCCGCTTCATCGCGAATGGGGGTTTTGACTGTCCAGTAGATGCGGGTTTCGCCGGTCTCGCGAATAACATTGGTCTCTTCGCGCATAACCGTTTGGCCCGAGTCCAATACCTGGCGATCATTCTGCAGCAGCTCGTCGAGCATTTTCAGGTCGAAAAAAGCGTTGTCGTCGCGGCCGACTATGGCTTCGGCGGGCAGTTGAAACAGGGCGCAGACGTGACTGTTAACGTAGGTGTAGCGGCCCTGGGTATCCTTGGTAAAAATGTAGGTGCCCAGGCTGTCCAGCAGGGTGTGCAGCCCCCGGAGTTCGGCGAGAACGGCTTCAGGTGTTTTAGGGAATTTATTCATTCTCAACCTGGCGCAGGCGCTGTGGTTCAGCTGTACCTGGCGGAGCTGGCCGCCAGCCCATTAACTATAGGAGCGGTCGAGGTGAAGCGCAATTTTGCAAAAAGGGGCGCCATAGGCGCCCCTTGGGGGTTGGTGTTATGGGGGCTGATGTTATGGGATTAGAGTTAAAAGGCCTTAAAAACTGAGGCTGTCGGAATCCTCGCCGAACCAGTGCTCCGGCCCGTTGCTAAAGGCGTATTGCACCGTCAGGCCCGAGTTGCCATAACCTTGGAAGTAGGCGATATGCACCTGGTGTTTGCCGGGGTTGAGCTGCACAAAGCAAGCCTGGACGGAGTAGGGGCGGTCGGCAGGGTATTCGCACAATTTTTTGCCGTCCACGCTCAGGTTAAAGCCGTCGTCACTGCCCACCATAAAACGGTATTGGCCACTTTTAAGGGCTTTTATCTCGTGATCCACATCGACAAAAAAGTCATCTGTGTAGCCGGCAATATTGCCCAGTTTGGGGTGGCTGAAACGCTCTTTAACGCGCAGGTTTAACTTGTCTACCCAGACTACTTTGGTGAGCTGCACATTGCGCGGCTGGTTGATGTTGCCAATGCTCACGCTGTTTTTGGTGATCACCAGCTTAACCACCTTGTCCACTGACGGCGGAATTATCCGGTGCAGAATCAACGCCACAATCAATACCCACAGCAGGCTAAACGCCCAGTTTTTTGTCAGATACTTTTGCATGATTAATTCACCACCTGAAGTTGCCAGAATGCAAACCAGTTGCGCAGTTGGAACTGGTCTTCGGTTAAGCCAATGCCGTAGGTGAGCGGCGCAAAAAATGCGAATACGCCTATCACCAGCAGCGCAAAGAGGCTGGCGTTGATGATGGTGTGTTTGTTATTGGCCAAAACTTCATCGCGGAAAATATAGGCGAAAACCAGCGCCAGATTAACCGCACCTATCACCAGTGGCACCAGGTAGTGATAGAGGTACATAACCCGCTCGATTTGCATAATCGCGATCATGTAGCAGAGGTAGAGGCAGGTGAAGGCGCCTATCCAGTGGAACAGGTTTTCATCTTTAATTGCATTGCCGTAGACGTAGCGGCCAATCAGCAGCCCAGATGACAAAATAATACCCGCCAGTACCGACAGCCAGACGATGGGGTTGCACACCAGATACTTGTAGGCCACCACGGTTTTGCCGTCGATGGTGTTTTTATCCCAGCGATAGCTGATGGTTTTTTTGCCGATGACCCAGTTGAGCGGATAGCTGCCGTTCTCGCCCGATTTGCACACGTCCAAACGCGGTACACCATCGGCGTATTCCGACATGTATTTCCAGTTGTCGCGCATGCCTATCACAAAGGTGCTGGGCGACCAGGTATTGCCCTGTTTAATGCGCTGGATATATTCGGGCGAGGCTTTGTAGGTGCGATCCTTAATAATGTGTTGGCCCATGCCGATGTGCACATAAAACACCCCGAAAAACACCAGCAGTACCGGAATAACCCC
>CBINKF010000450.1:0-3308 GCA_966251115.1 uncultured Cellvibrio sp. | reverse complement strand
GGCCCGTCAACAATTAATGAGGCTTTGGCGCTTTATGGCACTGTCGAAGCAAATGGCGAAAAAATACAACCTGTAGGTGCTCCTTATATTGGCACTGTCCGCCGTGTTAATAAAAACATGGGTGATGAAGTTCGTGCCGGGGAGGTGCTGGCGATTGTTGAAAGCAACGATAGCTTAAAGACCTACCCGATTAGTTCAGCGTTAAACGGTATCGTGGCTGAGCGAAATATTAATGTTGGCGAGCAAACCGCGGGGCAGGCGGCGTTTGTGGTTGTCGACCTCTCGACAGTCTGGGTTGATGTGGCCGTATTTCCGCGCGATGCAGCTAAGGTGCATGTTAATCAGGCGGTGCGAGTGAGTAATCCAGCCAATAATATCAGTGCCGAAGGCAAAATTATTGCAATAGCCCCACTGGGTGAAATTAGTAATCAATCGCTTAGCGCACGCGTTTTATTAACTAATGTTGAGCGCCAATGGGTTCCTGGTATTTTCGTGAATGTGGATGTGATGATGGCAGAAACATCCGCTGCTTTCGCTGTTCGCAATGAGGCTGTGCAGAATCACGACGGAAAAAGGGTTGTGTTTGTCAAGGGTGAAGAAGGCTTTGAGTCTCGCGTTGTTAAGCTCGGTCGCACAGACGGCGAATTTACTGAAGTCTTGTCCGGGCTTAGTGCGGGTGAAACCTATGCCAGCAAAAACAGCTATATCATCAAGGCGGATCTGGGCAAGGATGGTGTTGAGCATGAAGACTAATTTGCTAGCCCAATGCTTATCCGGCCGAGTTTGCGGCAGGGGGTATTGGTATGATTGATGCGCTATTGAAGTTTTCGATTGCCCGACGAGGCCTGGTATTATTTTTAGTGTTGGTTGTTGCGGGTTTAGGTGTTTGGAATTACCAGCGCCTGCCGATTGATGCAGTGCCTGACATCACCAATGTTCAGGTGCAAATTAATACGGAGGCGCCAGGTTATTCACCGCTGGAAGTTGAACAGCGTATTACCTATCTGATCGAAGTTGCTATTGCCGGTTTGCCGGATGTTGAGGAAACTCGTTCACTTTCTCGCTATGCACTCTCCCAAGTTACCGTGGTGTTTAAGGATGGCACCGATATTTATTTTGCGCGCAACCTTATTGGCGAACGACTGCAGCAGGTTAAAAGCCAATTACCGGATGGTATTGAACCCAATATGGGGCCAGTAGCGACTGGTTTAGGTGAAATATTTCATTACTCGGTGCATGCTGATAGCAGCGCGCGTCAATCTAATGGTAAACCTTATGATGCGACGGCTTTGCGCAGTTTGCAGGATTGGGTGATTCGCCCACAATTGCGATTGGTGCCGGGTGTAACGGAAATCAACACTATCGGTGGTTATGAAAAGCAATTTCACATCACCCCCGATCCCGCAAAATTGCTGGCCTATGATGTCAGCTTTGAGGATGTTGTAGCGTCCCTCAAAAAAAACAACGTCAACACGGGTGCTGGCTATATCGAAAAAAATGGCGAGCAATACTTAATTCGTGCGCCGGGTCAGGTGAGCGATATAGCGTCCATAGAGCAAATTATTGTCGCGCAACGCGGCAAGTTGCCGGTGACAATTCGCGATATTGCTGATGTCGGTTTTGGCAAGCAGTTGCGTACAGGGGCCGCCACTCGCGACGGTGCTGAAACGGTATTGGGTACAGCAGTAATGTTGCTTGGAGGTAATAGTCGTAGCGTATCGGAAGCTGTATCCAGCAAGCTGAAAGAAATTAATAAAACGCTTCCGCCAGGGGTTACCGCCGACCCCGTTTACGATCGCACTATTCTGGTTAATAAAACTATTGCAACGGTGCAAAAGAATTTGCTGGAAGGCGCCATATTGGTTGTTGTTGTGTTGCTGGTTATGCTCGGCAATGTACGGGCTGCGCTGCTAACGGCAATGGTCATTCCGCTTTCAATGCTCATGCTGATGACGGGTATGGTTCATACCAAAGTGAGCGCAAACCTCATGAGTTTAGGTGCGCTGGATTTTGGCTTAATTGTCGATGGTGCGGTGATCATTGTTGAAAACTGTATTTTGCGACTTGCTGGCCGGCAACACCATTTAGGTCGCAATTTGCAGTTGGATGAGCGCTTTCAAGTTGTCTTTAGTGCTACCCGCGAAGTGTTTACTCCCAGTTTGATCAGTGTGCTGGTGGTGATTCTGGTTAATCTTCCTATACTCGCGCTAACCGGTGTGGAAGGGAAAATGTTTACCCCTATGGCAATGACCGTCATCATGGCGTTAATTGCTGCGTTGATATTGTCTTTGACCTTTGTGCCTGCCGCAGTCGCGCTGTTGTTATCCGGTAAGATTGAGGAAAAGGAAAATGTCATTGTCCGCAAGGCCAAGCAGGGCTACGTCAGGGTGCTCGAATTTGCCCTGCGTTTGCGCGGGCCGATTTTGGCCGCCGCTGTGGTGTTTGTGTTGCTCTCGGGGTGTATTGCTACACGTATGGGGACGGAATTTATTCCTAACCTGGATGAAGGTGATGTGGCCGTGCAGGCATTGCGTATTCCTGGCACCAGCTTGACGCAATCGTTACAAATGCAATTTCAAGTTGAACGCGAAGTGATGAATGTGCCTGAAGTGAAAACATTCTTTGCTCGAGTTGGTACTGCGGAGGTCGCCAGCGACCCCATGGGGCCCAATATTTCCGACGGTTATGTGATGCTGAAGAATCCGGAAGATTGGCCAGAGCCACGCCGTTCCAAAGCGGAAATACTTGAAGCTATAGAAGCGAAACTGGCATTGGTGCCAGGCAATGCTTATGAAATCAGTCAGCCCATTCAGTTGCGCTTTAACGAATTGATCTCCGGTGTTCGTTCGGATCTTGGCGTTAAGATCTATGGCGATGATCTGGAGCAACTGCTTGCGCTCGGCAACCAGGTCGCGAATGTTTTAAACGGCATAGACGGAGCGGATGGCGTGAAGGTTGAGCAGGTAGATGGTTTGCCTATTCTGTCTGTTGAGGCGATTCGCCCGGCGTTATTGCGTTACGGTTTGAATGTAAGTGATGTGCAGGAAACCCTGTCAGTTGCCACCGGCGGTGGAAATGCCGGCCAGGTATTCGATGGCGATAAGCGTTTCGATATTGTTGTGCGTTTGCCTGAAACCTTGCGCAACAATCTCAGTGCGCTGTCACGACTTCCGATTCCGCTCAGTCAAGGTGGATATGTTCCATTGGGCGAGGTGGCAAAGTTAACTATAGAGCCAGGAGCCAACCAGATCAGTCGCGAAAACGGCAAGCGTCGCCTGGTGGTCAGTGCTAATGTGAAAGACCGGGAT
>CBINKF010000449.1:0-3337 GCA_966251115.1 uncultured Cellvibrio sp. | reverse complement strand
CCCCTGTTTAACTGGGTTTAACATATCTCACTCCACTTGGACGGGGTAAAAACTACCCCTGCTTATCATTATTTGACCGAATGGACCTTGCCGAGTGAGCGCCAGGCTGCAATGGCCTGGTTTTATGATCTATCAATTTCCCCCTGGGTGTTGGCGGCATATGCGCGGGATATTGCCCAAAGCATTAGGCCAATAGCGGGAAAAGATGCCAAGTATGCCTTATAAAATACCGGGAAAGGTTAAAAACCCTGTAAAAAACTCCAACGCCAATCCCGGTCTATACTTTTGGACAAACCCACAACGAGGTAAGACCATGCTGACCAGCCGAAGTTTACCCATTTACGATGAAACTGATTTCGTCCACAACTATTACGAACGCCAGGTGCTGCAGGAGGCCATGGCCCAGAGCGAACGGGTTCAGCAGGGCGACAGGGATTTTCTGGCGGATGTGGCCTGTGTAGCACTTAATCGCTTGCCGCCGCGCTATATTCGCCACGATGTGGACATGACTTTTTTTATGTCACCGCAAGACATGATGGAAATTGAGCGCAAGGTGAGCCAGGCCGTAAAAGACGCTATTACCTATGTACAGGCCAGGGAGAATGGCGAAGACCCTAAGCTGCCGCCCCTGGAAGTCGCACTTATTGCCACCCGCGCTGATAAACCAACCAAAGCCGGCACCAGTACCGCCGCCAAAACCACCGCTAAAACCACCAGTGTTAAAGCAAAAGGCGAAACCAAAGCCAGCGCCAAAAAAACTGAAAAGAAACCGGCGAAAGCCAAAGCCAGCCCGCGCAAAAAATCCAGCTAGCAAGCCCCTGGCTATCTACTCTTAACGCCGAACTCCAGCGTAATCCTGCAGTTCGGCTTTGCCCTGTTTAACTTTTTGTATCGGAAATAATCTGCGAGCCACTGCCACAGGCAATTACGGTGCGCATCGCGGCCTCCACGCTGACATGGGGTAGCAAATCCACGCACGCAGAGGACAAATGGTAGACAAAGCCAGAGGTGGGTATAGGCGCGGTGGGCACATACACGGTCACATCCCCGTTATCGTGTTTGGCCGTCACTATGGCCGTTACCGACACCCCTGCGGCGCGCCCCATAATGTATGCGCGGCACACATCGCCCTTTAACAGTGAAGTGTTTCCCTCGCCGCCGAGCAGCTGCGAGACTATTTCGCGAATGGTTTTGTAGCCGGGCGCCAGTTTGGTCAGCCAGGCATCCACTATGTCGTGCAGCCATTCACCAATGCTGGTTTTAATAAACAGGCCGATTAAAAAGCAGGCGCTCAGCAGCAGCAGCACACCTATAACATCCGCCATAAAGTTGGTGATGGGAGCCAGTTCCACCAACCAGCGACTGAGCGGGCTGATGACTTCGCTCACCACCCCCAAAATCCATTCAACCAGCCAGACGAAAATGGCTATAGGCAGTATCACCATAAAACCACCTAACAGGGTAATACTGACAAATGTACGCAAACGCTTCATGATGTGGACCTTTAAATACCGATTAGCTTGTGAGAAAAACGCGTGATCAAAAATATCGCCACAAAAATTCGTCTGGGCGGCTTATTGTGCATGACTCTCGCCGCAATAGCGAACAGCCTCATGGCCGCCGAGCCCCAGCAACTCAGCTACCAAATACTGGCCGAACGCAGTCACAAACCCAGCCTGTTTACCCAGGGTTTACAGCTGGATAACAACACCTTCTATGAGAGCAGCGGCCTTTATGGCAAATCGCAGCTGGTGAGTTACCCCGTCGCGGAACCCAAAAGCAAATGGGCACAACTCACTGCCCCCTTTACCCATAAACAAGCGCTGCCCGAGCGCTTTTTTGGCGAAGGCTTAACACTCCTGGGGGATAAGGCCTATCTGCTTACCTGGCAAGCGGGTGTGTTGATGGTATTCAACAAAGCCGACCTAAGTTATGACAAAAGCCTGAATTATTCGGGCGAAGGCTGGGGTTTAACCAGCGATGGTAAATGGCTGATTCGCAGCGATGGCAGCGATCAATTATTTTTTCACCAGGCCAGCGATTTTAAACAGGTAAAAAGTTTGCACGTTAAACGCGATGGCGAGGCTGTCGATCAACTTAACGAGCTGGAATATGCGGAGGGCTTTATTTGGGCCAACATCTGGCACCAGGACAAAATTATTAAAATCGATACCCACAGCGGTGCTGTGGTAGCAGAAGTGGATTTGTCGGTGTTGAGCCAGGGCTTAAAACTCAACAATGACGAAGCCGTACTTAACGGCATCGCCTGGGACGCGAATACCCAGGGCTTTTGGGTAACAGGGAAACTCTGGCCCAAAATGTTTTTATTTAAACTTAACCAGTCAAACGCAGAGCAGCATTCAATTGCAAAGGCCGCGTCCGCGCACTAAGGCCGCCACCGCGCACTAGTGCATCTGCAACGCGAGCATGCGCCGTTCATCCAGCTGTGCCAACAGGTTGGGCGACCCAAGGCTGATGCCCGAGGCCAGCGCGGTGTATAGCGTCATATCATGATCGGGTACCAGGCGCAATTGATTGGCCACATCCGCCAGCGGTACCTTGCGCATAATCCCCTGCTGCACACAGACCATATAACCGTAGTCCTGCGCCGCTACCAGGCGCGCGGCATAGGCGCCCAGGTTGGAGGCATAAAGACGATCGAAGGCAGTCGGTGGGCCGCCGCGCTGCACATGGCCCAATACCGTGGTGCGAATTTCCGATTCAACATGCCTGGCCAATTCCTGCTCAAGGTATTTGCCTATTCCCCCCAGTCGCACCGGATCGGGACTGCCTTCGACGCGATGGCTGACCTGCAAGGCACCACCTTCGGCTTTTACGCCCTCGGCCACCACAATCAAGGTGTGCTTTTCCTTTTTCTCGCGCTCTTTCACTATGCGCACCACTTCCGCCAACTGGTAGCTATGCTCGGGTATCAGGATGATATTGGCATCGCCAGCTACGCCGCCGTACAACGCAATCCAGCCGGCATAGCGGCCCATGGTTTCCACAATCATGACGCGGTGATGGCTGCGTCCAGTGGTTTGAATGCGCTCGATAGATTCAGCCACTATGCTCACCGCGGTATCAAAACCAAAGCTGCGGTCGTTGTGCATAATGTCGTTGTCAATGGTTTTGGGGACACCGATAAAATTCAGTCCCAGTGGGCTAAGCTGGTGGCACATGGACATAGTGCCATCGCCGCCCATGGCCACAACACAATCCAACCCCAGCTCGCGATAATAGCTGGCGATTAACGGGCTGGCATCCTGACCGCGGTAGTTAAACGGCGAGACCGAATTGCAGGTGCCGAGAAAGGTGCCGCCCTCGCCCATCAGGC
>CBINKF010000448.1:0-3337 GCA_966251115.1 uncultured Cellvibrio sp. | reverse complement strand
AACTGCTTCCCCAAAAGTCCAGCCCTGGCCCCGGTCGCGGGTCAGCTTCGTGCCCAACCCGGTTGACGCTGATTACCGGCAGACCATTGGCGATGGCGTGGGCGCGCTGTACAGTAATCCAGGCATCGCGCTGCCGCGTTTTCTCCCCGGCATCATCGTCGGGATTCCAGCCGATTGCCGTAGGATAGATGAGCAGCTGTGCGCCGGCCATAGCCATCAGTCGCGCCGCCTCCGGGAACCACTGATCCCAGCAAACCAGTATGCCCAGTTTGCCCACCGAGGTCTGAATAGGCTGAAACCCCAGATCGCCCGGGGTGAAATAGAATTTTTCGTAAAAACCCGGATCATCGGGAATATGCATTTTGCGGTATTTGCCCGCGATGCTGCCATCTCGCTCCAGCACCACGGCGGTGTTGTGATGCAGCCCGGTTGCCCGCTTTTCAAACAGGGAAGCCACTATCACCACATTCAGCTCTTTAGCTAAAGCGCCCAAAGCCTGGGTGCTGGGGCCGGGAATTGGCTCTGCCAGGTCAAATTGGTTCACATCTTCCTGCTGGCAAAAATAGAGTCCGCGATGCAACTCCTGCAAAACCACCAGCTGCGCCCCCTCGGCGGCGGCCCGGCGAATTTGCGCCATTGATTTGGCCAAATTGGCAACCACATCGGCGCTACAGGACTGCTGCACCAAGCCAACCTTTAAGCGGGATTGGCTAGCTGGGGATTTATTCAAGGTCATAGGGAACCTCCAAAACACCTTCGGGGAGCTGCATGGTGATGCAATGCAGGCTGCCACCCTGCTCAATCAGGGTGGCGCAGGGAATACCCAGCAAGTCATAACCGGGGAACGCCTGGGCGATTACTTCCATAGCATCTTCATCGCTGGGCAGACCATAAATAGGCACCAGCACAGCTTCGTTCACAATTAAAAAGTTGGCGTAGGTTGCCGGCATAGGCTCGCCGTCATCGTTCAACAAAACCCCAGGCCAGGGCAGCGGCAACAGGCGATAGGGATTACCGTCAGCATCTGTCATCGCCTGTAACTCGGCCTCCATGGCTTTAAGGTCTGCATAGTGCTCATCATCTGCGTCATCGTCACAAGCGGTGTAGACGATGGTGTTATCAGGGCAGAGACGCGCCAGGGTGTCTATGTGGCTGTCGGTGTCATCCCCGGCGATATGGCCATGATGTAACCAGTTTATTTTGCGCACACCAAAAGCGGCCTTGAGGCGAGCTTCAATGTCCTCCTGTGACAAGCCGGGATTGCGGTTGGGATTGAGTAGACAGGAAGCCGTTGTGAGCAGAGTGCCTGCGCCATCGCTTTCGATTGAACCGCCCTCCAACACCCAATCCTGAGGTTCAATTGTCGCCTGCGGAAAAGCGCCTTGAGCGTAAAGACTGGCACTGAGAGCATCGTCCAGTGCATAGGCAAATTTACCGCCCCAGGCATTAAATTTAAAATCGAGCAGTTTGATACCATGGTCGGTCTGAACCGCAATAGGACCATGGTCGCGCGTCCAGGTGTCATTGCTGGTGTAGGGGTGGAGGTAGATATACTCCATGGGCGCACCCATGGCCTCCAGGCGTTGACGCACCTGTTCAAGCTCATCGGCAGCTACAGCAATCACCACATCGGCGTAATCACAAATTACCGTCGCTAAGGCTTCATAAAGTTCGGTAACCTCGTCGAGAATCCAATTCCAATCGGTGTTTTTATGGGGCCAGGTTAGCAAAATAGCGTCTTGCGGTTCCCACTCAGCGGGAAGACGTTGCGAAATCGCGGGCTGATTGGACATAAGTTCACCTCAAAAATAATGGCCTGCCCCAAAAAGGGCGGCCATTATAAACAAAAGCCTGGGGCTCGCGGCGAACGAAAATGAATTAGTGAATCTGCTCCTGGGCTGGCAGCTCGATGACTGTATCGCTGTCGGCGCCGGGTTTGGTTTCGCGCATAATTTTGGTTTTTAATGCAGGCCCAACCTGAACAATCACGTCGAGACTGCGCCCCATGGTTTGTTCGCCCTCGGTGAGCTCAATTTGCAGGTTCAAATAATAGCGACCGTTTTCGTCGGCCATGAGCGTAATGGGCACCTGATATTGCCCATCGGGCGCCAAATCAAAATCAAACTCGTCCAACTCTGACATCAGATTCAGCGGCGCCTTGGCGGTGAGGTTTACGTGCATGCGCCCTGCCGTTACCGGCGTTTTCAACTCGATATTAAACACATCGGCAACGCCAGCCTGCAGCTGCAGGGGTGCATGACTCGCCAGGTCGACACTCGCTCCAGGCTTCACCCGGTGTTGATCACTGTTTTCGTCAAGCAGCTCATCACTCGATTCAAATGCGGGCGATTCAGCAACAGCCTGGTTTTGAGCCTGACTGGCTTGGGCGGTTGTCGCAGTTTGGGAAACTGTTTGGGAAGCTGCCAGGGAAGTCTGAGCCTGAGATTGCTCACTCGCGCCCTGTGGGCCGCAGGCCGCAAGACCGAGACAAACCGCCAAGGAGACAATCCCTGCGGCGCCGCGGCCTAACCCGGCCGATGGTGCGCGCAATCTGTGTAGGAACTCCAATTCTTTCATGTCCAACCTCTAATTCTGCTGCATTGTTTTCTACGGTGCTGTTTTCTGCGGTACTGTTTTCTGCGGTACTGTTTTCTACGGTGCTGGTTTCTGCGGTACTGGTTTTGCTGAACTGTTTTGCACCGCCTTCTGTTGAAGCGTCGCTAATTCTGTTGCACTGACAAATCAAAACAACTGTCGCCGTTACCTATGTCGTCGAGACGATTTTTATCATCCACCACCTCAATCAGATAAGCCCCGGCACTCAAGTTTTGCGTTAATGTTTCGGTATTGGCACTGGAGCTTTCCGCCGATGCGAGCTTGACGCCATTTTTGTACAGGTAAAAATCCGGGTTCGTTGTCTGCGTGGTTGCGCTATTGCGCGTAACACTGATGCTATAGCTGCCACCTGAACTCAAACTTAAGTGCGCAAAGCTGAATACCCCGAGGGTATTATTTTCCGAGTTCGCGGTAAAAAACGCATTGGTACTGCAGCGCGTTATTGACCCGCCCACCGGCACCTGAGGCACCACTGGCAGCACCGCACCGGAGCGCCCGCCGCCATTAAGCTCGCTTTCACCATAAATACCGGTACCGTAAATATTTTGTCCCTGCATTAAATTATCCAGCAGCGTTGCCGTCGCCGGGTAGCGGGTTTTAAGTTCATTAGCAAACAAATAAATCGACGTTGGTCCGGGGGTATTAATATAGTTTGCTGATGTCAGCGCAGCATAGATATAAGAAAAATCCCTGTCCGCACCCTGGGTGTAATAGTTGTAAA
>CBINKF010000447.1:0-3357 GCA_966251115.1 uncultured Cellvibrio sp. | reverse complement strand
CATCGTTAATCAAACCTATAACGCGCTTGAGCACCTGGCCGGTTAAATCCTGAAAACCCTGCTCAAGGACAATATCCTGCAGGTTTTTACTCAACTGCTCGGTGCCAGTGACCATTTGCCCTAAAAAACCATCCATGCGCTCATAGAGCTGGCGGAATTCATCGGCGCTCATTTCGCGCCGTTTCAGGCGCGCCCATTCGGTGCGCAGACTGCTGGCCTCCTGGCCAAGGTTCATGGCGATAGGTGCGGCCTCGTCTACCATGTCCATGGTTTTTTCGGCGGCTTTCTGCGTGAGGTCTATTACGTAGTTGAGGCGATTGGATGCGTCGTGAATATCCGAGTTTTCAATCTTGGGCGGCTCTTTGCTCAAATCGGCATCAACATTAAAATTGACGATCGCATTGTGCAAACCGCGGGTAAGCCGGCCTACCGATTGAAAAATGTGCCTGTCTCGGGTTTGGGTCAGGGTTTGAATCAGAACCGAGGCTTCTTCAAACTCATTACTGTGAAGCTTGTCGGTCAGAAGCTTGGCGCACTCTTTCAGCTCTGCGACGAACTCAGCGGTGACGGATGCTGGAATATCAGAAGCCATTGCTGTGCCTTTATTATGGAGTACTGTCGGCGCTAGCCCACGCGATCAAAAATCTTTTCGATTTTTTCTTTCAGGGCTTGGGCGGTGAAGGGTTTAACCACATAGCCGTTTACACCAGCCTGAGCGGCCTCGATAATCTGGTCGCGTTTGGCTTCGGCAGTGACCATCAACACCGGCAGGCCGCGCAATTTTTCGTCGGCGCGTACGGCTTTAAGCAGATCTATTCCGGTCATGCCGGGCATGTTCCAGTCGGTCACTAAAAATTGAAAATCACCATTCTTTAACATCGGCAGTGCCGTAACACCGTCGTCTGCTTCGTGGGTGTTGGCAAAACCCAAATCCCGCAATAAGTTTTTAATAATCCGTCGCATCGTCGAGAAGTCATCGACAATCAGGATCTTCATGTTCTTATCCAATGCAACCTCCACTACCCTGGCGGGAATTTCATTTACTCATAGTCTAGTCGGCGTTGACACTTAGGCCAGCAGGCTGGCGGAAAATCTCAACTTTTCCTGCGAATCATAACGTAAAACGCTGTTTAGATAGATAAATTTGCGTTTCGATACACTGCAAGCCCGCGTCTTTGAGGTTTTGCCTCAGCGCCGCGAACATTTTTTAATCAGCTTCAGGCGGATTGCCAGTTGGCGAGTTTCTGGCGCAAGCGCGCCGCCGCCTGGCTGTGTATTTGACTGACACGAGACTCGCTAACCCCCAGGACCATACCAATCTCCTTGAGGTTGAGTTCCTGGTCGTAATAAAGCGCGAGCACCATCTGTTCACGCTCGGGCAGGGAGGCTATGGCGTCGGCCAAAGCGCGCTTGAGTCCATCTCGTTGCAGGCCTTCGAAGGGGCTGGCGAAATGGCTGCTGTGCTCGGAGCCATCGATATTGCTGTCTTCTTCGCCGAAGGTTTCTTCGTAACTAAACAGCCGACTGCCGGAAGAGTCCTGCAACATGACGTAGTAGTCATCGAGGCTGATTTCCAGCTCTGCGGCAACTTCGCTGTCGCTGGCATCGCGACCAGTGCGCGCCTCGACAGCAGCAACTGCTTGGGATATACGCCGTGCATTGCGATGCACCGAGCGCGGCACCCAATCGCCGCGGCGCATTTCATCAACTATGGCACCGCGAATACGTATACCGGCATAGGTTTCAAAACTGGCACCGCGCGAGCCATCATATTTTTGTGCGGCCTCAATCAGGCCAATCATGCCCGCCTGGATTAAATCTTCGACCTGTACCGAAGCCGGCATACGCATCATCATGTGGTAGGCGATGCGCTTTACCAGGTAGGCATAATCCTCGACGTTAATCGGGTTATCGCTAAATTGCTTCTTATCGTACATAGCTAAACCGTTGACGGCGGTCATTCACTAACACCTGTGTATTCTCGTCAGCGCCTGGGCTCATTCGCTGCAGCCTAGCGCGAATTGGCCGCTTGCAATAATCGCTCTACAAAAAACTCCAAGCGTCCTGTCGGGGTGCTGGGTAGCGGCCATTTATCGACCACCTGGGCCAAGCCGCGTATGGCAATGGCCGCTTTGGAACTGGGTGCAAACTCCAACAGCGCCTTTTGCTTTTGCACTGACTTGCGCACACTTTCATCAAAGGGCACCTGGCCAACAAACTGCAAAGTAACATCCAAAAAGCGTTCGCAAACCGTATTGAGTTTGTTAAACATGTTTTGCCCCTCCTGCGCCGAGCGGGTCATATTGGCCACAACGCGAAAGCGGGTCATACCGTATTCTTTATTCAATAATTTGATTAGCGCATAGGCATCGGTAATAGAAGATGGCTCATCGCAGACCACAATCAAGACTTCGTTGGCAGCGCGCACAAAGCTGATGACGGTATCGGAGATTCCTGCAGCCGTATCGATTACCAGCACATCCACCTGATCGGACAACTCATTAAAGGCGTTGATTAGGCCGGCGTGCTCTGCGGAGCTGAGTTCGGCCATGCGCTGTACGCCGGATGAAGCGGGTACAATTTTTACTCCGCCGGGGCCGGTTACCAAAACTTCGCTCAGGCTGTGGGTGCCCGCAAGCACATCGGCCAGTGTGTGAGTCGCCTTGATTCCCAGCAGCACATCGACATTGGCGAGCCCCAGGTCAGCATCCAAAAGCACAACGCGACGACGCATTTCCGCCAGGGCAATACTCAGGTTGACCGAGATGTTGCTTTTGCCCACCCCGCCTTTGCCGCCCGAGACAGCGATAACTTGTACTGGTCGCATTTGACTCTTAAACCTCGATTCCAGACGCGCACTTGGTGCTTAACACATGTGTGAACTGATTATAGATAGATAATGCCAAACTGCCCTACAAATTTCATATTTCTTAATAAAATGAACTACTTATAGCCAGATTGCGGCAAATCTGCGCAATTTTCAGGAGGCCGCCGACGCCGAGCTTGTTCTGAGCAGGGCCACCGCTTTAGAGACCAGCTGATGGGCTCGCGCCACCTCAATATTGCGGGGAATATCCTGGCCGTCGGTGGTGTATACCACCGGCAAACAGTTTTGCATCACCACCCCCAAGGCTTCCCCCATGCTCGCCGTTTCATCCAGTTTGGTGAGTACGCAACCCTGCAGGCTGTTGCCACCATAGGCGTGAATAGACGCCTTGAGCATCTGCGCCTGACTGTTACAGGACATCACCAGGTAAGTTTTGATTTGCTTGACCGCCGCGATAGCCGACAACTGGGCTTTTAACTGTGGATCGCCGTGACGGAAGCCCGCCGTATCAATAAGCACCAGGCTGCAGT
>CBINKF010000446.1:0-3359 GCA_966251115.1 uncultured Cellvibrio sp. | reverse complement strand
AATCACCTTTAGCTTGACCAGAACATGCAAACGCAGCTTCCAGGAAACAAACCTCAAAAATCTCTTACAAACGCTTCGAGAGCATTCACTACACGGTCACATTTCTCCTCCACATCCACATCATCGCTGCGATATTTGCCTGTGGTATTACCCGGGGTGGTATCGCTGTAGCGCAGGTAATCTTCCACCTGCACTACCAATTCACTGCTACCGACAACACTCGAGCCCTGGCTGGATGCGGAACTGGATTCGCTGGACAGGCTGCTAGCGCTACTGGATGCGACACTGGAGGAATTGCTGGAACTGCTGTGGCCGCCGCCACTGCCTCCACAGGCCGTTAAAAAAGACAGAATGATCCCCAGGTTTGCCCAGAGAAGGGTTTTTGTTAGACGCATAATTTCCCCGCTGTAGTCACTTCATTATTCTGGTTTGGGCATGTATTCACACGCGCAGACCATGCTAATGCGTCGGCCGCCGAACAGCGCCGTTCACTTTAAGGAATGCGTAAACTGGGCATTTGAGGTGCAGGAATAATTCGCAGCGTCAGGCCAGGGCCACTATGATCAACCTGGGTTTTGGGCGGGTACGCGCGCACTCCAACCGGAGATAGGCATAAATTCGCGGGTGTCTACCGACTCAAAACCCGCCTCCGCCAGTAATTGCGGCTTATCCAATTTGTGCCAGGCGCTGAGAAAAGGCTCATATACCCGTTTTGCCAGCAAGCGGAAATAGAGCCTGGCCCAACCATGCCGGTGGCGCAGTTCACGCAACCTAAAGGGCAGCAACTGTGCCTGGGAGGGCTCGGCAATGGCGATGCGACCACCGGGCACCAGTACCCGACGGCACTCTGCCAGGGCCTGGCGGATATATGTGGGGGGGATTTCGTGAAGCACGAAACAGAGAGAAATGCCCTCAAGTGAGTGATCAGCAAAGGGAAGTTGCTCCGCCACCCCCGGGACAAAATTGATCTCCGGGTAAGCGGTGGCGGCATGTTTGAGCAGGTAAGGTGAAGGGTCCAGCCCCCAGACCTGCCCTGCCCCGGCGGCCTGCAGCGCCGCCGCCGTGCGGCCACCGGCGGTACCTATATCCAGCACCCGCTCGGCACCTGCCAGTTGGCTGGCAATCCAGGCGCGGGCGCCCTGCATACGGCCCAACATCACCCGATCGAAACCGGTGATATAACCACGCGAGATGTGCCGCGAGTAGTTGCCGTTGGGCAGGTTGTGAAACTCCTGCAGCAGGTATTTGGGCAGGCTGTTGAAATATTCATCCTGGGGCAATTTAATCGCTTGGCGCTTGCGCCCGCCGAAGGCGCGCCACAGTTCACGCCAGCCGCGCCAGGTTTTCAGGTCCAGACGGTCGGGCCAGGTATCGGCCAGCTCAAGCCCGGCCCAGTCTGGTACCGGCGGCCAGGGGCTTGTCGGCGATGTCGCGACGGATTCAGGCAAATGGTGGATCAGCTCGATGGTCATGGATCAGGTTCTAAACGGCGCTGGCAAACCCGGCCAGATGCCGGGGCAAATGGCGCGAATTTTAAGGAGAAAACCGCTGAGTGTATATGGAGAGGTGGCTATCTGCGCCTAACGCCCACCAGCCCACCGCTATGTAACAGCGGCAGCCAGGCAGGGTTAAAAGAAGCTGAAACCCACTTGGAACAGCTTTTCCAAATCGCGGATATGTTTTTTCTGCAATAGGAACACAATCACATGGTCGCCCGATTGCACCACCACATCGTCGTGGGCGATGACCACTTCGCTGCCGTCGGGACCCTCGCGCACTATGGCACCTATGTTGGCGCCTTCGGGCAGGTCTATATCTTCCAGCGCCTTGCCCACAACCTTGGAGGATTTGGCATCGCCGTGGGCGACAATTTCGATAGCCTCGGCGGCGCCACGGCGCAGCGAATGCACGTTAACTATATCGCCGCGGCGCACGTGGGTGAGCAGGCTGCCGATGGTAGTAGTCTGCGGGGATATAGCGATGTCGATATCACCGCCCTGAACCACATCCACGTAGGCGTGGTTGTTGATCAGGTTCATCACCTTGCGCTCACCCAGGCGCTTGGCGAGCATGGAGGACATGATATTGGCTTCATCGTCGTTGGTGAGCGCCAGGAAGACATCGGTATCCTCTATCCCCTCTTCGAGCAGCAGAGCCTTGTCTGACGCGCTGCCCTCCAGCACCACCGCGCGATCCAATTGCTCGGACAGACGAATACAGCGGTGCTTGTTGTATTCGATAACGCGCACGTTGTAGCGGCCTTCCAACTTTTTGGCCAGGCGCAACCCGATATTGCCACCGCCGGCAATAGTGATGCGCTTGTAAGCCAGCTCTAAACGGCGCAATTCGCTCATCACCGCGCGTATATCGGCGCGGGCGGCAATAAAAAAGACCTCATCATCGGCTTCGATCACCGTGGTTCCGGTAGGCATAATGGCGCGATTGCGCCGGTAAATAGCAGCCACACGGGTATCGACCGAGGGCATGTGTTCGCGCAGGTAGCGCAATTCCTGGCCCACCAGCGGGCCGCCGTGATAGGCCTTAACCGCCACCAGCTGCACCTGGCCATCGGCAAAATCCAGCACCTGGAGCGCGCCCGGCTGCTCGATCAGGCGATAGATATATTCTGACACCAACTGCTCGGGGCTGATGAGCACATCAATGGGGATAGCCCCGGATTCAAACAGCTTTTGGTGGGTGAGGTAGGAGGTGGCGCGCACCCGCGCAATTTTGGTGGGGGTGTGGAACAGGTTCTCCGCCACGCTGCAGGCGACCATATTGATTTCGTCATTGCTGGTTACCGCCACCAGCATATCCGCATCCTCGGCCCCGGCCTGGGCCAGTACATCGGGATGAGAAGCCTCGCCCGTTACCGCACTGATATCCAAGCGATCGCGCAGCTCGCGCAGGCGCGCCTCATCGGTATCCACTACGGTGATATCGTTGGATTCGCTGGCGAGATGCTCCGCCAGGCTGCCACCCACCTGGCCGGCGCCGAGAATAATAATCTTCATAGTGTGCCTTAGGCGTTAATACCCTTTAGTTTGCCAATTTTAGCCGTTTATAAGGCTAATTCCGTTGATTTTGCATTAATTTGCTTTAGCGAGCCGCGCATAGAAAAAGCCGTCATGGCCGTCCGATTGCGGTAGCAGCTGGTGCCCACATACCTGTGGCAGTCCCCAGGTCACATCCAAATGATCGCAACGGGCATCTGCCTGGCGCTGGATAAAGGCTTCAACCACCTGGGTGTTTTCGCGCGGCATCACCGAGCAGGTGGCATACAGCAGCACGCCGCCCGGTTTGAGCAGGGGCCAGAGGCTGTCGAGCAGCTGTCCTTGCAGCTGCGCCAGCCGGGTAAT
>CBINKF010000445.1:0-3370 GCA_966251115.1 uncultured Cellvibrio sp. | reverse complement strand
GGTATCGTTCGCTGCGATATGATCGCAGAGGGCGTAATCGGCGCGGGAAAAGAAGTTGGCGTAAAAGTACCTGTTGTTGTTCGTTTGCCAGGTAACAACGCTGAACTGGGCGCTAAAGTGCTGGGCGAAAGCGGCCTGAACATCATTGCCGATACCGACTTGACTGGCGCTGCCAAGAAAGTGGTTGCAGCCGCTGCGAATCAATAAGGGGTGAGAGAATGAGCGTTTTAATTAACAAAGACACCAAAGTAATTTGCCAGGGTTTCACCGGTTCGCAAGGTACTTTCCACTCCGAACAAGCCATTGCCTACGGCACCAAAATGGTTGGTGGTGTAACTCCAGGTAAGGGTGGTCAAACTCACCTCGGTCTGCCAGTGTTCAACACCGTGAAAGAAGCGGTAGAAGCGACTGGTGCAGAAGCGTCTGTGATCTATGTTCCTGCGCCTTTCTGTAAGGACTCCATCCTGGAAGCTGCCAATGGTGGTATCAAGCTGATTGTTTGTATCACTGAAGGTATCCCAACCCTTGACATGCTCGACGCCAAGGTTAAGTGTGACGAGCTGGGCGTGCGTCTGATTGGCCCTAACTGCCCAGGTGTTATCACTCCGGGCGAGTGCAAGATCGGCATTATGCCAGGCCACATCCACAAGCCAGGTAAAGTTGGCATTGTGAGCCGTTCCGGTACTTTGACTTACGAAGCGGTTAAGCAAACTACCGATTACGGTTTCGGCCAGTCTACTTGTGTAGGTATTGGTGGTGACCCAATTCCAGGCTCCAACTTCATCGACATTCTGAAGTTGTTCCAAGCTGACCCGCAAACCGAAGCCATCGTAATGATCGGTGAAATTGGTGGTTCTGCCGAAGAAGAAGCGGCTGCCTTCATCAAAGCTAATGTAACCAAACCAGTTGTGTCTTACATCGCCGGTGTAACTGCACCTGCTGGTAAGCGCATGGGCCATGCCGGTGCGATTATCTCCGGCGGTAAGGGTACTGCAGACGAGAAGTTTGCTGCCCTGGAAGATGCCGGTGTTAAAACTGTTAAGAGCTTGGCCGATATCGGTAAAGCGCTGAAAGAAATTACCGGCTGGTAATAATCCGCCGGGTTTCTTTTAAAAGGGCGACCTTAGGGTCGCCCTTTGTTTTTTTGTAGTTTGTGTATCGGCAGAAAGCGCTTGATTTAAGGGGTAGGATGGCGATTGGCGTGAAATATTGATTCAAACCGCTAGACTCTAGGACAAGTAAATTTTCGAGTGATTTAACCCATGTTGGATATTACCGAATACACCAAGTTTCTAATTGGCTTATTGGCAATTGTCGATCCTTTGGGCGCGGTTCCAGTATTTATTATGCTCACCGCCAACCAAACCTACGAGCAGCGCCATAGAACAGCGCGCTTAACGGTGATCTCGGTATTTTTCGCGTTGGTCGTTGCGCTTTTGTTTGGTGAGTGGATTCTCTGGGCCTTTGGTATCAGTATGGATGCCTTTCGCACCGCCGGTGGCCTGGTGCTGCTGTTTATGGGGCTAGACATGCTCAAATCTCAGGGCAATAACAATGAACTCACGCAGCAAACGGTACACGACGAAACCCTGGCACTAATCCCTTTAACCATGCCTTTATTGGCCGGGCCGGGTGCTATGAGTACGGTAATTGTGTACGCCCATAAATCGGCCAGCCCTTTGCATTACCTGATGATTACCCTGGTTATCTTTATTATTGGGCTTACCCTGTGGGTGTGTTTACGTATGCTGCCCTGGTTGAGTCGTCACTTGAGTGCAAGGAGCATTATGGTATCTACCCGGGTTATGGGGATTTTGTTGGTGTCCATCGCCATGGAGTTTATAGCCGGTGGGCTGCGCGGTTTGTTTCCCAGTTTGAATGGTTGAGACTTTTTTACGAAAAAGTTTTGTTAAAGCGCTGGGTTCGTCCAAAAACTCAGCCTAAGCTTGACACTTCAAAAACTCGTTAATAAAAATTTATTTCGGCAATGGTGGTTTTGGTCAAGACGTCACTCAATAACAAAAGAGACGCTTATGTACACCATCAACCACAACCGCACCTTTTTCGTGCTATTGGCACTTTTGCTCAGCTTATCTTTAAGCGTGTGGGCTGAGAGTCCCTCTTCCTCAAGTTCAAATCGTTCTAAACCAAATCCCTCAAATTTAACTCTCTCAAACTTAACTCTCTCAAATTTAACTTCCTCGAACTCATCGGCACCTTCGCCCGATCAGGTGAAATCCGCCATGAAAATGGCCAGCCAATTTATGGTGGAAAAGGTCAGTTATCACGGCGGTTATGTCTGGTCCTATCTGCCGGATTTTTCCCGCCAATGGGGCGAGCTGGAGGCGCGCCGTACCATGATCTGGATGCAACCGCCCGGCACAGCAACCATGGGGCATGTATTCCTGGATGCCTACCACGCCACCGGTGATGAATATTATTACCAGGCAGCGGAGCAGGTGGCTGGCGCCATTATCTGGGCGCAACACCCCAGTGGTGGGTGGAATTATTTGGCTGATTTCGCCGGTGAGGCCTCGCTCAAAGACTGGTACATCACTGTGGGCAAAACTGCCTGGCGCCTGGAGGAGTTTCAACACTATTACGGCAATGCTACCTTTGATGATGGCGGTACTGCCGATGCCTCTAAGTTTTTACTGCGGCTCTATGCTGAAAAATGGGACCCTAAATATCGCCCGGCGCTGGAAAAAGCCATAGATTTTATGCTCGCCAGCCAATACCCCAATGGTGGTTGGCCGCAGCGCTATCCGTTAATGTTCGATTTTCCCGAAAAAGATCACCCGGATTACACCTCATTTATTACCTTTAACGACGATGTTGCCGCTGAAAATATCGAGTTTCTGCTGATGTGTTACAGCACCCTGGGCGAGCAGCGGGTCAGGGAGCCGGTGCTGCGCGCCATGGGCGCTTTCTTGATTACCCAGATGGGTTCGCCACAACCAGGCTGGGCGCTGCAATACACGACTGACCTGGAGCCTGCCGGAGCGCGCAGCTATGAGCCGGCTTCGTTATCCCCGCCAACAACCGCCGAAAATATCAGTTTATTAATCCGCTTTTATCAGGCAACCGGTGACAGTAAATATTTGGCGCGTATTCCTGAGGCACTGGCTTGGTTGGATAAAGTGGCGTTACCATCAAAACTGGTGCGCGATGGTCGCACCCATCCCGGCTTTGTGGAATGGCAGACAGGCAGGGTGCTTTATACCCACAGGCGCGGCTCCAATGTAGCCAATGGTGAATACTATGTGAATGATCAGCCGGGACAGGGCCTTGCGCACTATTCATCAACCAAGCGCATAGACGTAAAAGCGCTGCAGGCTGAATACCAGCAAGCCTTGACCTGGGATGCCAA
>CBINKF010000444.1:0-3383 GCA_966251115.1 uncultured Cellvibrio sp. | reverse complement strand
CTTCTAGGAAGCGCTCCAATTGAAGTTCATTTTCCATTTCTCGATCACTAACTCCAAGCTTTGTCCGGGAAATGTATACCTTTTCCTTTCCTGGTGAAACATCAACCGCCTTGGAAAGAACCCACCATGTCTCTCGCTGAAAGCCCGTTAACGAACGCCTAAGTATTAAGCTTTGCTCAGGGACATATATTTCTTTGAAAATCAAAGGCTCCGAAACAAATAACGTATTTGCTGAATTAATGCCAAGTAATTCAAGCATTCGCGTGACACTTAAAGTTGGCTCAAATTTGTATAATTCTCTATGTCAATGGTATACGAACGTTAATTCACTTGGGTTTAAACCACCTGTTATTATCGGCCAATACCGAGAACCATTAAAGGGGACAGCAGTGGGGTAAAACCCTTTTTCTTGGGTAAACCTGTGCAAAATCCCTTCTAATTTAGCGGCGCATTTGTTAAATCTAGGCTGTCTTGTTTCCCATAAAAATAGCCAGGTCACTACCTGGGTGCTAAGGGTAATCTTATGAATAAATCAATGCTTGGGGTGGTAGTGGCGGCCGGTTTGGTAGCTGGTTGTTCCTGGTTTAGCGCGGATAAGTCCGGCGAGGAGCACTATGACTGGCGGCTGGTGTGGAGCGATGATTTTAGCGCAGCCAAAATCGATTTAAAAAAGTGGACTTTTGAAAAAAATTGCTTTGGTGGCGGTAACAACGAGTTGCAGTGTTATACCGATAGCCCCGACAACGCCTATGTATCCAATGGCGCGTTGCACATAGTGGCGCGCAAGGAGCCGGTGCAAGGCCCTGCCAAGTTGGAGGGGCAGCAAGGCTATGACCCGCAGGATACGTCTGCGTCACGCGATTATTCATCAGCGCGTATGGTGACAAAACACCAGGGCGATTGGAAATACGGGCGCATGGAGGTTCGCGCGAAATTGCCGGAGGGCCAGGGACTCTGGCCGGCGATTTGGATGCTGCCCAGCGATTGGGT
This sequence comes from uncultured Cellvibrio sp., assembly GCA_966251115.1. GTDB lineage: Bacteria > Pseudomonadota > Gammaproteobacteria > Pseudomonadales > Cellvibrionaceae > Cellvibrio. The sequence goes on along the minus strand of CBINKF010000444.1, from coordinate 2,393 downwards.
GTATGGCCGCTGGCCCTTGAGTGGCGAGATAGACATTATGGAGGCGATTAACACCAACACCCAGGCGCAGGGCAACAAGGTGTATGGCACGCTGCACTATGGCGATGCGCCACCGGGCAATAAGCACACAGGCACAGACTTTACACCCGCCACCAGTATCTCCACCAATTACCACACCTATGCGATTGAATGGGAAGAGGGTGAGATTCGCTTTTACGTGGACGATATCCACTATGCCACCCAAACCAGCGACGGCTGGTACACAAGCACCTCGTCCGAAAGGGCGGCGCCTTTTAACCAGCAGTTCCACATGATTTTAAATCTAGCGGTGGGTGGTGCCTGGCCGGGCAATCCCGATGGCAGTACGCAATTTCCCCAGCAGATGAGCGTGGACTATGTGCGTGTGTACCAGTGCGCATCGGGTCGTGCCGATGGCAGGGGTTGTGCGACGCATGTTAATTCCGCGATTAAACCCCTGGCGAGCGAGCCACGAGGGTAAGCTAAGAAAACAAAAGCCCGCTTGCGGGCTTTTGTTTAAGCGGTTTGCGATTCACTCTGTTGCTGGCGTTTGCGATATTCGGTGGGTGACATACCTACCAGCCGATTAAAAAAGCGATGGAAGGCGGATTTACTGTTAAAGCCCGCCTGCAGTAACACATCCATCACCGTCATATCGGCGTGGGCCGGGTCGCTGAGTAAACGCTTGGCCTCCTCCACGCGATAGGAGTTCATAAACTCGAAAAAGTTGGTGCCATAGTGTTTGTTGATCACTGCCGACACGTCTTTGACCGGTAGGTCAATGCGTTTGGAAAACTCCTCGATATTGAGGTTTTGCTTGAGGAAGTATTTTTTTACCTCCATACCCAGTTGCACTTTTTCAATAGCCGAATCGCTGAGTTTATCGTCGCCTTTTTCTTTGGCTGGCTCGGGCTTGGTGGTGAGCAGGTGATGAGTGTGCACCAGGCTGTTGATAAACAGTGCGTTGATTAAAATTAACACCACGTAGTTTTCGGCAATACCAAACTGATCGGAAATAGTGGGGTAGTTAAGCGCTACGGTATTGGCAATAACGTGCACCATCACCGCAAAACTCCAGGTTAGCAAAAATCCCAGGGTTAAAATATTCAACCAGCTGGGTTCGGTGGAGGAGAAGCTGGAGTACTGGTTGTGCAGGCCGATGCGATATTGGCGCAAACGGTAAACTGCCGCGCAGGCGTAGGCCAGTGGCACCAGCTTGATAAAGTGCCACACATCGTTGGCTACCTGGGTATCAAAAGGCGATTGCCCCAGGGTGCGGAAGCGCAAATCGGAAGAATCTATATCGAAGCCCAGCATCCAGATAAATGCCGCCGCAATAGGCGTTAAATGGAGCAGGTGACGCGGGCGCAGACGGAAGGCGTCTTCGGTTAGGGCGAGTACATAAAATAACAGCGCCGGGCCTTTTAACAATTGCGATGCGGCTAAAAAGTAGGGCAGCAGGGGTTCATCAAAAAAATGCGACAAGTGGACATCGTCGTTCCACAACACCAGCACGCAACCGGCGCTTATGGCAATGGACAATAAAAAGACGCTGAGCAGGGCGGTGGCGAGTTTGTTCTTAACAGGTAGTATGGTTTGGAAAATTACCAGGAGTAGACACTCCGCCATTGTCATAAAAAGCACAACATCGTGAATGTTGAAGATGTGTTTTTGCATTGAGTCAAACCCGGTCAGATATAGTTATAGGTGTTATGCGGTTGAGCGCTCCAGTATAGTTGATGGCGCCTCCAGTGTCCTTGGCGCATTTTAACTCTGCCGTCAGGTAAATTGGCTGAAATAATTGGATGTAAGCGGTTACAGTACGCAAAATAACTGTATCAACCGCTATGACTGGAATACCTGCGATGAACTCCCTAGGCTCCACCCTCCCGGTATTTAATGCAGCGGCTATCGCCTGGATTGAAGCCAATATACCGCCCCTGGCGTTTGCACACAGGGGCGCGTCCGACTGGACCCAGGCACCGCAAGTGCAGGCCTATCTGGATTTTTACGGGATCAACTTTGCCCGCGACCTGGGTGTAGCTCATGGTTTTGGGCACCTGGACTGGCGCGATTACCGCATTGCAGCCCACTATTGGCTGCCTTCAAATCCTGCCGGAACCTTGGTGATAGTGCACGGCTACTATGATCACACAGGTATTTTTGGCAACGCCATAAAATGGGGCCTGGAGCAGAATCTGGCGGTAATTGCTTTCGACCTGCCCGGCCACGGCCTGAGCAGCGGCGAACGCTCGGCGATAGATACCTTTGATAGCTATGGCGACCTGCTCGCCCATGTGCTGGAGTTGGCGCTGCCGCACTTACCCCAACCCATTTTCGCCTTGGGCCAGAGCACCGGCGGCGCGATACTGCTC
>CBINKF010000443.1:0-3398 GCA_966251115.1 uncultured Cellvibrio sp. | reverse complement strand
GCCCCCAGGCAGCAGGCGTTGGCTGATATCTATGCCGCTATTGAGCGGTTTCGTTTTGAGCGTGCGCTCGAGTTGGTTGATGCGCAAATAGCGCGCGACGGCATTGATTTTCAGTTGGCCCAGCTGCGCTATAACCTGTTGCGAATTGGCAAGGGTGAAGCCTTTGTCAAGGCCGCGCAGGCTCTGCTTAAGCTGCCAGTAACGGACCATATCCAGGTGAAAAAACTGGACAAAATCTGGCGCGATAACCCTGAGGCACGTGCTTATTTGAGTGAGCAGCAGGCATTGAAATTGGGGATGCAGTTTACCGAATTGGACAATCCCGCATCCGCAGAACAGCTATTTGAACAATTGGCTGTGCAGAATTGTAAAAATCCCGCTATGGCAGCTTTTGCGGAAAAGCTTGCTGCGGCGTTTTTACGCGCGCGCAATATTGCCAAGCAAACCCATTACAGCGGTCTGGCCAAGCAGTATGGCCTGGCCGCGCTCAATCGCCACGAATAAGGAGTATTCATTGAACCACTGCAAATACCATCCATTGCAAGGTGCCACCTATTATTGCGCAGAATGCGATATACCCCTGTGTGATATCTGTGTCGACGATGACCCCAAGCATCGCCATAAAATTCGCTGTTGGAATTGCGCAAAACCGCTGGAGAGCCTGGGTGCTGCCAATGTCGCCGAACCTTTTTGGCGGCGTTTGCAGGCCGCATTTAAATACCCGCTAAATTCATCGTCCATGAGTTTGGTGGTGGGTATGTCGCTGGTTTCAGTGGTCGCAGTGCTGCTCGCGTTTTTACCCCCGCTTGCCATAGTGCTTTCGCTTTTTGCTGCAGGTGCTTTATTGAAATACAGCTTTACCTGCATGGAACAGACAGCCATGGGCGAAATGACGGCGCCAGATGTCATGGCGGCCTATCAGGGCGGTATTAAACTGCTTCTGCAGCTATTTGTCCTGTGTTTGGCATTTGGTTTGATATTGACGGCCATTGCCCATTATATGGGTCTGGGTATTGCCAGTTTTTTCGGATTTATTCTACTCATCTCTGCGCCGGCAATTTTAATTCGCTTTGCGCAAACGGAATCTATTTTTGCTGCCCTTAATCCATTGGGTGCCCTGGCCTTGATCACCGCCATAGGCATGCCCTACGGGTTGCTGATTGGATTTGTGGTTATCATGATGAGTTCGGTGGCGGTGCTGCATGAGTTGATCGGCAATTTTATTCCCTCGCTGTCGTTATTGTTGCAAAGCATAGTGTCCAATTACTACACCCTGGTGGTGTTCCACTTGATGGGTTACATGCTGTTTCAGTATCAGCATAAACTGGGTTACAGCGCGCGCGCCGAAGAGGAGGAGCCAGCATCCCCGCGTACCGACATGGATAGGTTATTGGCGCGAATCGAGGTGCTGCTAAAAGAGGGCAATTATGAACAGATGATTGACCTTTACTTTCAGGCGTTTCGTCAGTATCCCAATGAGCCGCAGTTTTTTGACAAGTATTTTGAGTTTCTCTATGCCTGTAAAAAGGCGGCCTTAATGGAAGACTTTGCGCTGCCCTACCTGGAGTTTGTGCTGCGCAAAAAGCGCTATGACAAGCTGGCACCTGTTTATCGACAAATGGCGCTGCTGGTGCCTAACCTGGTTCCGGCCAATCCGTCTCTGCGTTTGGAATTGGCGCGCCTATTTCGCCAGCAGGGCGATGTTAAAACTGCCATTAAAATGTTGAATGGTTTGCACAAGAGCGATCCCCAGTTTGCAGATTTGATTGCCGCTTACCGGTTAATGGCCATGTGCCTGGAGGAGAGCCCCGGCCTGCAGGTCCAGGCGCAAAAATGTTTGCAGTTGGTAGCACAATTGGAAAAACGCACCGCGCAGCAGCAGCTGGAGCGCGAAGCGGCAAAGGTGCAGATTGAGGGTAAGGTCAACTCGGAGTTTGATGCGCAAAAAGCAGCGGCGACGGCCCCAAAATCCAAACGTATTCCCCCTCAGCAGGCGGCGGCGCCCAAGCGCGAATTTGCATTGGAACTGGTGCCGCTGGAGACAAGCCCGCAGGATATACCGAAAATTTCGACGGAAGATGAATAGCGCCGCGTTAAACCTGGCTCAGGGTGCGCAGATCGCTTTCGTCTTTTAATTCCACACCGGTCAACTGCTGGCGCAGAGCCTCTTGTGCCAGCCAGAGCAGCTTTTGTGCGGCCAAGGGGTAGCTCAACCCCTGTGGGCGAATATTGGATATACAGTTGCGCTCGGCATCGGTGCGACCCCGCTGGGGCTGGAAGGTCAGGTAAATTCCCATGCTGTCGGGCGAGCTGAGGCCCGGTCTTTCGCCAATCAGAATGGCCACCAGGCGCGCACCTAATATCTCTCCAATTTCATCGGCCAATGCAACCCGCGCCTGTTCGGCGACAACTATGGGACCGAGATGCCAGTCGCTCGGCAACAGTTGTTGTAATTCTAGTAGCAGCGGCAGTGCGTGATGCTCTATAGCGACTGCCGACAAACCATCGCCTATTACAATTTGCAAATCTATGGTTTTGGCGCGCTCGTGTTGGTGCAGGCGTTCCACACTGGCACTGTCGAGGCGGCGCCCGAGATCCGGGCGCAACAAGTAGGTGTGCCGGTCACTGGCGCGGCTGTTAACGCTCAGCGCGGCAAAACCCAGGGCTTTGAGTTGTTCGCAAAGGCTTGCGATTTGTAGCGGCTGGTGTACGGCGTCGCGCGCCAGGGCGTGCGCACTGCCAAACCTGAGCAGCTCGTCTGTGGGCAAGCTCGAACCGGTGCGCCCCAGAGCGATGCGTGCCTGGGTGTAGCGGCGCAGGTCGCTCCAGCTGTCCTGACTGACGGCTTCTAGTGGGCCAGGGGCTGGGGCAATTTCTTGAGCATGGGGTGGTTGTGCACTATGGGTTTGATTTTGCCATGGGTGCTCATAATGCTCATTTTCTTTAGCCATTGTTCAAACTCCGGTGCGGGTTTTAACCCCAGCAGGCTGCGTAAATAGAGGGTGTCGTGAAACGAGGTGGTCTGGTAGTTGAGCATTATGTCGTCGGCGCCTGGCACACCCATTAAGAAGCTCAGGCCGGCGTTGGCGAGTAAGGTCATCAGGTTGTCCATATCATCCTGATCGGCTTCGGCGTGGTTGGTGTAACACACATCGCAACCCATGGGCAGGCCTAATAACTTGCCGCAAAAATGATCCTCCAATCCCGCGCGAATAATTTGCTTGCCGTCGTAGAGGTATTCCGGGCCAATAAAGCCCACCACGGTATTGGTAAGCAGCGGCGAGAAATGTCGCGCCACGGCGTAGGCGCGGGCTTCGCAGGTTTGTTGATCCACTCCCTGGTGGGCATTAGCGGAGAGCGCCGAACCCTGGCCGGTTTCAAAATACATGACATTCTTG
>CBINKF010000442.1:0-3402 GCA_966251115.1 uncultured Cellvibrio sp. | reverse complement strand
AGGCGTTTTTCCTCGCCGCTGGCGCCAGCCAACCGCAGCAGTTGTTCCGCTGCGGTCAGCATGGCTTTGCCGCCATCACCCGCGCCAACCTGCCGGTGGCCGCGAGTTTCGTTGCCGAACCTCAACCAATAAGCTTCCCCACCCCAGATGGCCAGGTGGCCCACGGCTTTTACTATGCGCCGACCAATCCCGAAGCCAAACCCGAGAAAGAGAGCAAACCGCCACTGTTGGTAATGGCCCACGGCGGACCAACAGGTGCCACCGAAAGCTCGTTTAATTTAAAAGTGCAGTTCTGGACCAGCCGCGGCTTTGCCGTGCTGGATGTGAATTACCGCGGCAGCACCGGCTATGGCCGCCAGTACCGCGACAAGCTCAAGCGCCAGTGGGGAGTGATCGACTTGATCGACGTCTGCAGCGGCGTGGATTACCTGGTGGGAAAAGGCTGGGTGGATGGCAACAAAATTGCCATTCGCGGTTCCAGCGCCGGCGGCTTTACGGTGCTCGCTGCGCTTACCTTTAGCGACAGATTCAAAGCCGGCGCCAGCCTTTATGGCATAGGCGACCTGGAAGCCCTGGCCAAGGACACCCACAAGTTTGAAGCCCACTACCTCGACAGCTTGGTGGGCGAATACCCGGCCCAGCGCCAGCGCTATCTGGAGCGCTCCCCCATTCACCACATCGACCAGCTCAATTGCCCAGTGATTTTTTTACAGGGCCTGCAGGATAAGGTGGTGCCGCCGGCTCAGGCCGAGGCCATGGTCTGCGCCCTGCGCGACAAAGGTATTAAAACCCAGTACGTCAGCTTCCCCGATGAGGGTCACGGTTTTCGCCAGGCGCAGAATATCCAGCGCGCACTCAGCACCGAGCTGGCGTTTTATCAAGATGTATTTAGCAGTTAACCACTGCCGTTAATAAGTAGTAGAGGTTTATATGGGGCGCTGGCGTCCACCCAGTCAAAAAGGCTCGGCCTATATCACCGCCGCCGGTTTTAAACGCATGAAGGACGAGGTGACTCAGCTGTGGAAGGTTGAGCGGCCGATTGTCACCCAGGCGGTGCACGAGGCCGCCAAAAACGGCGATCGCAGCGAAAACGGCGATTACATCTACGGCAAAAAGCGCCTGCGTGAAATCGACTCGCGGGTGCGTTTTTTATCCAAGCGTATGGAAGTGCTCACGGTGGTGGATCGCTTGCCGGAGGACCAGAGCAAAGTCTTTTTCGGCGCCTGGGTAACCCTGGAGGACGAAGACGGTGAGGAGCAAACCTACCAAATTGTCGGCCCCGACGAATTCAATGTCGCCGAACGCAAACTGAGCATGGATTCGCCCCTGGCCAAGGCGATGATGGGCAAGCGCCTGGACGATGAAATTGTCTTGCGCAAACCCGATGGCGAGGAGCTTTACTATATAACCGCGATAAACTACAAACCTTACGACTAGCCACTCTGGCGCGGGTTAATTGCCAGCGCCAACCACCACCGAGGAAAATCGCTATGAAATTACTCAGCATTTTTTTAATGGCACTGCTGTGCCTGGGGGCTTGCAGTAAAAAAGCCGATGATAAACCTCAAGGGGTACTGACCGACACGCAAAAACGCGCACTGGAGCAGGCGAAAGGTGTTGAGGATACCCTTAAAAAAGCAGAGGAAGAACGCAAGAAAGCGCTGGAAGAACAGGAACAATAAGCTTGTAAAAGCATGCGCCTGATGCTTATCAGGCGCATGCCGAATGGTGTTATTTTATTAAACGCACAGCAAAAGGCACACGGAACTTTTGCCCGCTGCTGACGTTGATAACGCCCATAATGCAGAAAATCAGGTTGCACAGGGCGACTGCCCAGATCACTAAAATACCAATCAAAATCACCGTGAGGATTGCCCCTGCCACCACACCGAGTATGGCGGTGATGGACCAGTTGAGCGCTTCCCGGCTTTGATCGAGCAGATACTCGTCGTCCTTTTTAATCAAAAACAGCACCAGGCTGGGGATAAACCCAAAAAATATGGTGCCCAACCACATCAGCAAGGCCAGGTTCTTGGCATCTTGCGAAACTTCAACTTTCTCTACACTTTGATCTTCCATACCCAAATCCCCTTTATCGGTCAGTAAATCAACAATTAAAAATCTTGCCCATTAGGGTACAACACACCCTGAACTGATTATGCACAGCAAACAGGATCTGGCAAAGCCAAGGCTCAAAGCCAATGTAAAAAATGCTATAGTGCGCCGCTTTTTTGCAGACACGCTTTGTTGTTTGTTGCAGACACTAGGCAGGCAAGCATTTTTGCCGCCCACAAACAGGTTTAGGAGTTATGACCCAGTCACCCGCCCGCAAGATTCTTGTCACCAGCGCCCTGCCCTATGCCAATGGTTCGATTCACCTCGGCCATTTGGTGGAATACATTCAGACCGACATCTGGGTGCGCTTCCAAAAACTGCGCGGCCAGGATTGCACTTATGTGTGCGCCGACGATGCCCACGGCACTGCCATCATGCTTAAGGCCGAACAGCTGGGTCACAGCCCCGAGCAGCAGATCGCCAATGTCAAAGCAGAACACGAGGCCGACTTTGCCGCCTTTAATATTGGCTTCGACAATTATCATTCAACTCACTCAGATGAAAATCGCGAGCTGGCGGGGATGATTTACGGTCGCCTTAAAGCCAATGGCCATATCGCCACCAAGAGCATCACCCAGGCCTACGATCCGGAAAAGCAGCTGTTCCTGGCCGACCGCTACATTAAGGGCACCTGCCCCAAGTGCAAAACCGAAGACCAGTACGGCGACAACTGTGAGAAGTGCGGCGCGACCTATTCGCCCATGGATTTGATCAACCCCAAATCGGTGATCTCCGGCGCAACGCCGGTGGCCAAAGAGTCCGACCACTTCTTTTTTACCCTGCCGGAGTTTACCGACTTCCTCAAAGCCTGGACCCGCGCCGGCCATTTGCAGGATGAAGTGGCCAACAAAATGGCCGAGTGGCTGGATGCAGGCCTGCAGTCCTGGGATATCTCCCGCGATGCGCCCTACTTTGGCTTTGAAATCCCCGGCGAGATGGGCAAGTATTTTTATGTCTGGCTGGATGCACCTATCGGCTATATCGCCAGTTTGAAAAACCTGCTGGACCGCAAACGCGCAGAAGGTAAAGGGCAGGGGGAAGACTGGTACGACTACTGGAAGCCGGACTCCACCGCCGAGGTCTATCACTTTATCGGCAAGGACATAGTCAACTTCCATGCGCTCTTCTGGCCGGCCATGCTCCACTCGGCGAATTTGCGCACCCCCACCAAGGTGTGTGTACACGGCTTTTTGACTGTCAACGGCACCAAGATGAGCAAGTCGCGCGGCACCTTTATTAATGCCCGCACCTATCTCGACCACCTCAACCCCGAGTACCTGCGCTACT
>CBINKF010000441.1:0-3412 GCA_966251115.1 uncultured Cellvibrio sp. | reverse complement strand
ATGCTGGAGCTGGATGGGCCGATCCACAACATTGACCTGCCGAATTTCACTGAAGCTCTGTGGGTTCACAAACACGACAGCAACTACTACCTGAGTTTTGCTACCGGCTTCCCCGAGAAGATCGGCTATGCCATGAGTAAAAGTGTGCAGGGGCCTTGGGAGTACAAGGGGATTCTTAATGAGGTGGCGGGCAACTCGGCTACCAATCATCAGGCGATTATCGACTTTCACGGCAAAAGCTACTTCATTTACCACAACGGCGCTGGTGTGCCCAATGGTGGCGAGTTCCGCCGCTCCGTGTGTATTGATGAGCTTTTTTACAACCCGGATGGCAGCCTTAAACGGGTTGTGATGAGCAGCGAAGGTGTTGCGCCTAATCCGGCGCCATCGGGCTCAAAATAAAGGCCCAAACAACCAGGAAAGATAGCCGGGTTTAACGCTGGCGTATTAAGTAAATCAATTGACAGCAATAGCCCTCTCTGAATAATATTGTCATACAATATTAATATCGCTAGAGAAGGCGTATTAAAGACACTGGCTGCTGCCAGAGATTCCGATAAGAAGTGGTGAATTTATGACGGCTTATGCCTTGGGGCTGGACTACGGCTCAGATTCGGTTAGGGCGCTGTTGGTGGATGCACTGACAGGCAAAGAAGTAGCCAGCAATGTGGTGTATTACCCGCGCTGGAAAAAAGGCATGTTCTGCGTGCCGGCTAAAGATCAGTTCCGCCAGCACCCGCTGGATTACCTGGAGAGCCTGGAGCAGGTGGTGCAGGGCCTGTGGGCCATTGCGCCTGCCGGTGCTGCCGCGCAAGTGGTGGGGATTAGTTTTGATACCACCGGCTCGACCCCGGTAGCGGTGGATGCCGAGGGCGTGGCTCTGGCACTTAAGCCGGAGTTTGCCGACAACCCCAATGCCATGTTTGTGCTCTGGAAAGACCACACCGCCGTTAAAGAGGCGCAGGAAATTACTGCTGCCGCCAACGCTGCCAGCACCAACTACCTGAAATACGAAGGCGGCATCTACTCCTCCGAGTGGTACTGGGCCAAGGCGCTGCATGTGCTGCGCGAAGACGCTGCGGTAGCCAAAGCGACTTATATGTGGGTTGAACACGCCGACTGGATGAGTGCGGTCCTTACCGACACCACTCACCCCAGCAAGCTGCGCATGGGCCGCTGCGCCACGGGCCACAAGGTTATGTGGCACGCCAGCTGGGGCGGTTATCCACCCAATGATTTCTTAGCCGGTATCGACCCGCTGCTCAATGGCCTGCGCGATCGCCTGCCCGCCGAAACTTTTACCTCCGACCAAACCTGCGGCCAACTCAGCGCGCGCTGGGCGGACAAGCTTGGCCTGCCGGTGGGCATAGCCGTAGGCTTCTCCGCCTTCGACTGCCACATGGGTGCGGTTGCGGCCAATGAGAATCCGGGTGTGCTCACCAAAATTATGGGCACCTCCACCTGTGACATTACCGTGGCCACTTATGAGTCTGTGGGCGACAACTGCATTCGCGGTATCTGCGGTCAGGTGGATGGTTCGGTAACCCCGGGTTATGTCGGTCTGGAAGCGGGGCAGTCGGCCTTTGGCGACCTCTACGCCTGGTTCCGCAACCTGATCAACTGGCCATTGGCTAATTTGCTCTCGTCTTCAACACTGATTGATGAGGCCACCAAGCAAAAGCTTGCCCAGGAAATTGAAGATCAAACCCTGGTGGCGCTGAGTAAAGCGGCCAGCCAGCTGCAAATCGGCGAAGCCGGTATTACCGCGCTCGACTGGGTTAACGGCCGTCGCACGCCCGATGCCGACCAGACAGTGGCCATGGCCCTGACCGGTTTGAAAATGGGCAGCCAGGCGCCGCAAATTTTCCGCGCGCTGGTGGAGGCTACCGCCTTTGGTGCCCGCGCCATTATCGAGCGTTTTAAAGAGGAAGGTATTGCCGTCGACTCAGTAGTCGCCATTGGCGGTATCTCCAAAAAATCCGACTTTGTGATGCAGACCTGCGCCGATGTGTGGAACTGCCCCATCGAAGTATTGGAAAGCGAGCAGAGCTGCGCTCTGGGTGCGGCGATTTTTGCGGCTGTGTGCGGCGGTGTTTACGCCAATGTAGAAGCAGCGCAAAAAGTGATGGCCTCCAGTGTGTGCAAAACCTATCAGCCCAATGCGCAAGCTGCAGCGGCTTACCAAGGTCTGTACCAGAAGTATTTAAAGCTCGGCGCTTTCGTCGATTCATCAAAGGCTTGGGCCGGAGGTGTAGCGTGAGTTACCTGGAATTAAAGCGCGAAGTTTATGAAGCCAATATGGAGCTGCAGCGTCGCAACCTGGTGGTGTACACCTGGGGCAACGTAAGCCAAATCGACCGCGCTAAAGGCGTTATTGCCATCAAGCCGAGCGGTGTTGCCTACGAGGTGATGAAGCCGGAAGATATAGTGATTGTGGACCTGGACAACAATATCGTGGAGGGCAAAATGCGCCCTTCATCCGATACCAAAACCCACACCCATTTGTATCGCCATTTCGACGCCCGCGGTTTTACCGAAATCGGCGGTGTGACTCACACTCACTCCACCTACGCCACAGCCTGGGCGCAAACCCAGCAGGCGATTCCCTGCTACGGCACCACCCACGCGGATTACGCCTACGGCGAAATTCCCTGCACGGCGGTGATGAGCGACGAACAAATTGAACGGGATTACGAAGAGGAAACCGGGGCGCAAATCACCGACTGTTTCAAAAATTTGAACCCCAAAGAAGTGCCCATGGTGATAGTGGCTGGCCACGCGCCTTTTACCTGGGGCAAGAATGGCGCCGATGCGGTGTACCACGCGGTGATTCTCGAAGAGATAGCGCGCATGGCCTATTTAACCAAAACCCTTAAGCAAGACACGCCGCCGCTCAAGCAGGGCATAGTGGACAAACACTATCTGCGCAAGCACGGCAAAAACGCCTACTACGGGCAAAAATAATTTAGACACGCGTTTGTAGGTTGGGCAGCCATGCCCAACAAAACATCCAAAATTTTTGAGGAACACCACAATGAAAATATACGGCGACAAAGAAGTCTGGTTGGTAACCGGCTCACAACATTTGTATGGCCCCGGCGTATTGAAACAAGTCGCCGAGAACAGCCAAAAAATTGCAGCGGCACTGACTGAATCTAAAAACGTTTCTATCAAAATTGTTGCTCAGGATACGGTTAAGTCTCCCGAGGAAATCCTGGCAGTGGCGCAAGCGGCCAACAGCAACCCCAACTGCGTTGGTTTGATCCTGTGGATGCACACCTTCAGCCCCGCCAAAATGTGGATCTCTGGCCTGCGCGCGCTCAACAAGCCCTATATGCACCTGCACACCCAGTTCAATGCTGAGCTGCCCTTCGCCGACATCAACATGCACTTTATGAACCTCAACCAAAGT
>CBINKF010000440.1:0-3413 GCA_966251115.1 uncultured Cellvibrio sp. | reverse complement strand
CCCTCCCCAACGGCCAAAGCACACCGCTGATGCACGAATCTGAAATTGTCCACCTGCAGGATGTGTCCCATTTAATTTATGGTTTTTATTGGGTGGGGAGTCTGGCGGCATTGATGTGGTTCGCGCTGCTCTTGCTCGCCAAACGCCGGGCCTGGAGCCTGCCATCCAGTAACAAAATACTCCTGGGTTTTGGTATCGGTCTGGTGGCAATTACGGGGCTGATATTAAGCCTGGGGGCCAAACAGGTTTTTTACTGGGCGCACACCCAAATTTTCCCCGAGGGCCATCAATGGTTTTTTTATTATCAGGATTCGCTGATGACCACCCTGATGAAAGCGCCGGATATTTTTGCGTTTATCGCCACACTGCTACTGCTGTTATTAATTGCGTTTTGGCTGCTGGGCTTTTGGGCGATGAATCGAATTTTGGAAGCCAAACCCAAGCAGGCACCTAAGCATAAAAATAAAACCAGGTGATAGCGAACAGACGGGATAAAAATGCAGTTCACGAGATAAACGTGCAGAGAGCGAAATAAAAAAGGCGGCAACCTTCATCAAATCATTTGAATCCAGCGCCGCAAGCAAGGAGAGGTTTAGGAGCAGCCAGAGTTGGTAGCTGCTCCCGAATTGGGTTTATTAGCGAATGGTACCGAGCACGTTGATCAGCTCACCGTTAGCTGTGTCGCCGCTCAACTCCCAGAAGAAAGTACCACCCAGGTTTTGTTGGTTGACGTAATCCATTTTGCCCACCAGTGATTGCGGAGTATCGAAGCTCCACCAATCGCTGCCGCACTTGGCGTAAGCAGTACCGGCAAACTGAACAGTGCTGGTGCATTTGGTTTTAAGCACTTTGTAATCTTCAATACCCGCTTCGTAGGTACCGGCAGCGGCGCCAGTTGCTGAACCGCCAGGAGCAGATTGAGTTACACCAGTCCAACCGCGACCGTAGAAGCCAACACCCAACAGCAGTTTGCTGGAGGGAATGCCTTTGGCTTTCAACACCTGGATAGCGTGATCGGTGCTGTAACCCTGGATTGGCATACCAGCGTAGTCATAGAGTGGTGAGTGAGGCGCGGTTGGGCCAGTTTTATCCCAGGCACCGAAGAAGTCGTAAGTCATTGGCATATACCAATCAACATACTGGGCCGCACCGGCGTAATCGGCAGAGTTAATTTTCTCTTCACCAGCACCAATGGCTGAAGTTACCAGAGCACTGCTGCCGAATTTAGCGCGCAGTGCAGCCATCAGGTTTTTGTAGGCACTGAAGCCGCTGGTGTCACATTGCAGACCGCAGTTGTTGGGGTATTCCCAGTCGATGTCGATACCGTCCATTACGTCGGCCCAGCGCGCGTCTTTCACCAGGTTGTAGCAAGAGTTGGCAAACGCCGTTGGGTTAGCCGCCGCTTGAGTGAAACCGCCAGACCAGGTCCAACCACCAAACGACCAAATCACTTTGAGGCCTGGGTGCATAGCTTTGAGACGACGCAGCTGGCCAAAGCTACCGCGAACGTCAGTAGATTCCCAAGAGTCGGCAACACCGTCTACAGACTCAGCAGCAGAGTATGCGCGGTCGATATCCGCGTAGGAGTCACCCATGACGCACTGGCCGTTTTGCACGTTACCAAAGGCGTAAACAATGTGCGTCAGCTTGGCTGCAGCGCCGCTGGTTTCAATGTTTTTCACGTGATAGTTGCGGCCGTAAACGCCCCACTCAGCGAAATAACCAACGACTTTTTTGCCGCCTGGATTGATTACGCTTGAGCTGGAAGAGCTAGAGCTGGAAACCACGCTGGAAGAAGAGGAAACAGAAGAGCTGGATACAACCGAGCTTGAGCTGGAAGCCACTGAACTTGAAGAGCTGGTACCGCAAGTACCTTGCGCAGCCCAAACACCATCTGGACCAGAGTTAGTGGCTGGGTTTTGGCCCTGAGTCCACCATTTGGCTTGATACTTAACGCCGTTGTAAGAAGCCTGCATGCCGCCGGTGTAAACTGCCGAGCTGCTCCACTCGCTCACGCCCGAGCAAGTTGTAGAAGAAGTTACAGAGCTGGAAGAGCTAACAACTGAGCTGCTAACAGAACTTACTGATGAACTGGAGACAACAGCGCTGGATACTGAAGAGCTGCTGTTTCCACCAGTACAGGCACCCAGGCCAGACCAGGCGTTAGTCCACGCCCAACCGCTACCTGGCGCGTAAGGGCCGCCAACGGTACACCAACCACCAACAGTACATTGGTAGGCTGAGCCAGCATTTTTTACGATGGCACCGGTTGCATAGCTGCTGCCATCAACATATTGCGCAACGCTGCTGCAGTCGTAGGCGAAGGCTTTGCTCGCCAAAACGCCCGGCACCAGGGCCGCTAACATTAAGGTCTTAACAAGTTTCATGGAGTGTTCCTCAGAGTAAATTTTTATTGCTAGAGATTGGCAACAGAGGACACGAGCGGCTGGGGCTTCAGAAACACGGCGGGAAAGACGCAATACAGCAGACAACACGCGGACGCGAGTGAAATGCTGACAAGGAGCCATAGTGCAATACAGCAATTAACAACCATTAGCTGCTGTATTGCTCCCGACTATGCGCAACCACAAAACACCCAAGGCGTTTTGTGCACTGGCACGAGTCGCTGAACACAGCGCTGCTCGCGTACACTGTCTAACCCGCCTTGGTTATCAGGTTTACGCTCACAACAACTTTTGTTGAGGGTTTAACCCCTCAGACCCCTTGCTTTAACGCTTCAGCATTCCAACTGATCAAACGATTCCATCGAGTGTGGGTGACTCTTTGTCGGTCACCTCTGTATAAATCTGGGCAAAACAAACCTACTGGAATGACTCAAATCCAGAGGAGTTGCAGCTAACGGAATTTTTCTCGAGCAGTGCCCAGGTCATTTTTATTGGTGGCAACCTGTGGCAATTTTTATTCACCTGAAACTGTCTCTGCAGTCAGGTTGGTCGTTGAGGAGCGGTTGAACTTGTTATTTAAACCTTCGCACCCAACTGACCATGAGCAAAAACTACCGCCACTGGACAACGTTGTCAAGCATTAATAGCAAACTTGTATCAAGCGTCACAATTTGAATCGCTTAAGCACCTAAAACGGAATTAGGGTAACAGTTCGCCCAAATTGAATGCACTTAGCGTGCACAGTGAAATAACCGAAACGGCTAAAAGAATGTGACAGCCAAGCCAAAAGAGTGCGAGGTCAAGGCTGTCCTGGCAAATTTTACTTGCGCGCTTTTTTAATTAAATCATAGGCTGCTTGAATTTCCTGGGCGCGTTCGGTCGCCGCTTTCACCATATCCTCCGGCAGCCCCTGACCAATTAATGTATCGGGATGGTATTAGCTCATCAGCTTGCGATAGGCTTTTTTCACTTCCGCGTCTGTTGCGCTCTGCTCCACTCCCAAGGCCT
>CBINKF010000439.1:0-3415 GCA_966251115.1 uncultured Cellvibrio sp. | reverse complement strand
TACGGCTAAAATTGGGCTGCATGGCTTTGGCACTCATTATCCAACCGCCCAGGGCTATGGGGCCGACGATAGAGGCGAGCAAAAGCAGCGCCATCAGCGGGGTAATGCTCAGCAACCCCTGAAACATAGCGCGCACCAGGTGGGCGATCATACTGTTGGGGTCAAAAATATCGGCGCGCGTCAGGGTAAAACTCTCGCGTGTTATCCCGATAATTTTCCCGCCCATAAAGCCGGAAAACATATACAGCCCTATGGCTGCCAACAGCAGTACGGCCGTGGTGGTTAGGTCGCGCGAGCGCGGAATCTGGCCTTCTTCGCGGGCTTTTTCAATGCGCCGCGCACTGGCCTCTTCCGTTTTTTCCTGGCCGCTGTCGTCTTCTTCTGCCATTAAGGCACCTCCACCAGATTGCGCAGCGCACCTATACCTTCATCCATAATCTGGAAAAAGACCGGTAAAAAATTACCCAGGGTAAACCACATCAAAGCTAGGCCAAAGATCAGCGTAATGGGAAAACCCACCGAGAAAACGTTCATTTGCGGCGCCGAGCGGCTCATCACCCCAAAGGACATATTGACGATCATCAAAGAGGTAAATAATGGCAAGGCGATTAACAGGGCGGCACTGAACATCCAGGAACCCAACTGGGTAATCGCCAGAAATTTTTCAGCGGGCATCCCCGGGCCACCCAGGGGAAAATGCGTAAAGCTGTCGATTAATAACTGCAACACCACCAGATGCCCGTTAACCGACAAAAACAATAGGGTTGAAAGCAGCAGATAAAATTGCGACAAAATAGTCACGCTAACACCGTTGGAGGGGTCATTCATGGAGGCGAAGCCCAACCCCATTTTCAGCGCGACAAATTGCCCGGCGAGAATAAAAACCTGCAATACCACTTGCATGGCAAAGCCCAGAGTCAAGCCGATAAGTACCTCGCGCACTATCATCACAAAACCCGGCGCCGACAAAAACGACACTGTGGGCGGCGCGGGTAAAACCGGCACCAACAACATAGTCGTAAACAGCATCAACACCAAGCGAATACGCGCGGGCACAGTGCGCGCGCCAATCACCGGTACGGCAAAATAAAAAGCGCCTATACGCAGCATCGGCCAAATATACTGGCCGATAAACTGCATCAACTGATCTTCACTGATTACCAGTTCGCGCATAGCAACTCAGCTAGCCAATTAAATTGGGCACACTGGAATAAAGCCGGTTAAACAAATCCATAAACTTGCCCAGTAGCCAGGGGCCGGCGATCATCAGCGTAATAATGGTCACCAGCAAGCGTGGCAAAAAGCTAAGGGTCTGCTCGTTAATTTGTGTGGCGGCCTGGAACATACTCACAATTAAACCCACAACCAGGCCAGGGCCGACTATGACAATCAACATCAGAATTGTCAGGTAAAAAGCATCGGCGAAAATATCCATTACTACTTCGGGAGTCATAAGCCTTACCTCTCAACACCCAGTGTCTACACACCGTAACTAGCGGCCAGTGTGCCCACAATCATCGCCCAACCATCCACCAGTACAAACAGCATAATTTTAAACGGCAGGGAAATAATTAACGGCGATAACATCATCATCCCCATGGCCATAAGCACGCTGGATACCACTATATCGATGATTAAAAACGGAATGAAAATAATAAACCCAATTTGAAACGCGGTTTTAAGCTCGCTGATAATGAACGCCGGCACCAGAATACTAAAGGGCGTATCTTCAGGTGCGGCAATGGGTGCTTGCTTGGCGATACCGGCAAACAGTTGGATATCTGCCTCGCGGGTTTGCGCCAGCATAAAGGCATGAAATGGTGCGGCGGTTTTGGCAAGGGCCTCCTGGGCGCCTATCTGCTCGTTGATATAGGGTTGCAGCGCATCGCGGTTCACCTTATCAAACACCGGCTGCATAATAAAAAACGTCAGGAATAACGCCAGGCCAATCAAAATCTGGTTGGATGGCGACTGTTGTAAACCCAAAGCCTGACGCAATATCGAAAAGACGATGATGATGCGAGTGAATGACGTCATCATCATTAAAAGCGCTGGCAAAAAAGTCAGCGCCGTCATTATCGCCAGGATTTGCAGGGTAACTGTGTATTCCTGCGTGCCGTCCTTATTGGTTTTGACTGTGAGCGCCGGCAACCCTGGAATAGCCGGGAGCGACCCCAGTTGCGCCGGTGATACCTGTGTTAAAGGTAAACTGTTTGGGGATGCGACTTGTGGGTTTGCGGTTTGCGCCCAACTCGCCATTGGTAAACACAGGCATAGCAAGACGCAAAAAAAACCGGCCAGCCAGATTCGATCAGCGCCTTTGATAATAGCCAACATCTTCAGGCTCCCTTCCCACGCTCACTGGCGGAACTGTCAGCCCCACCCAGAGGTTTCTGTTGCAATATCGCCATAAGCTTGCGACTAAAATCGGAACTGCCCGCTGCTTCGCCGGTGATTACCGGTTCCGCAAATTCATGCAAACAGTTAATCTGGGTGGCGGTTACCCCGAGCAGTAACTGCTTGCCCGCAACGTCCACCAACATCAAACGCTCGCGCGTTCCCAAGGGCAAGGCCGCAACAATTTTCATCTGCCCGGTCTGCACAAATACACCGCTGCCAAAACGGCGAATAAACCAGGACACCGCAAAAATAAGTGCAACAATAAACACCAGCGCCAGGGTGACGCTGAGCAGTTGCGCACCCGTGCCCGGTTGGTTCACCGGATAGCCGGACACTTTATTTGACTGGGCTTTTACGGGCGCCTGAGCAACTACTGGCACCTGAGCAACCTCAGCCTGGTTTGCATCTGCGCTTTTTTTATCTGTGGTCAGGATCGCGGCTGAACTGGCTTCTATTGTTTGTTGCTCGCTTGTTTGTGCAGTATCGGCAGTCACCTCGGGGGCGCAGTGGGCTGGCGCGGTTAGCAGTAAGCTCATGCAGAAAAGTATACTTAGGGAGAATTTCGCGCGAGCAGCAACGGGAATTATCATAGTGAATTTATGCTCGAGAAGCTTGCTATGCCCGAGCCTCATCAATAATGCTCGGGCATAGCAAGAAAAAGTTAACGCAGTTTTTTGATTCGCTCTGCCGGGCTAATAACATCAGTCATGCGAATACCAAACTTCTCATTGACCACCACAACTTCGCCGTGCGCAATCAGCGTGCCATTGACCAATACATCCAGCGGTTCACCCGCCAGACGATCCAGCTCAATCACCGAGCCCTGGTTAAGTTGTAACAGGTTGCGAATGGTAATTGAGGTGCGCCCTACTTCCATAGAGATGGTTACCGGAATATCCAGAATCACATCCAGATCCGGGTTGCCAGTATTTTTTACCGGCTCGGCCCTCAGCTCTTCAAAGGACACAGGGTTAGCTGCCTCGTCGTCAGCTTTCGCCTGCTCCGCCATAGCCGC
>CBINKF010000438.1:0-3430 GCA_966251115.1 uncultured Cellvibrio sp. | reverse complement strand
TGCGAGCCGGCGTTCTCGATGGGCAAGATCTCGAGCTTGCCGCCGGGCTGCCCCAGTGGGCGATGCGCAGCGCCAAAGGCAGGTAATCGCAGGCGCGGATCTCCGGTAAATCGGCGGCAGCCAGTGGCTGATCCGGCGACCAGAGACGAATACATTCGCCCGCCTGCACCCGCCCGGCGCGACCGCGGCGCTGTTCGGCGCTGGCCATGCTGATGCGCGCTGTGCGCAGGCGCGATATACCGGTGCGCTGCTCATAATCCACCCGCCGCGCCAGACCGGAATCCACCACCAGGGTGACATCGGCAATGGTGAGCGAGGTTTCGGCGATATTGGTGGAGAGAATAATGCGCGGCCCCTGGGCCGGGTCCAGCGCCGCCTGCTGTTCGCGATTGTCCACGCGGCTGTGCAGGCGAAACACCTTGTGGCCGGGGTGGCTGCTCGCCAGCGCCTGGGCGCAGGCCTCGATTTCGCGCCAGCCGGGCAAAAATACCAGGGTGCAGTTGCTCTGCCAGTTGCCGTGACTGTTAAGCGCGCGCAGCAACTGGGCGTCGAGCTTTTCTGGAGGACCATTAGGGTTTTGCCTGGCCGGGTAGTAACTGAGCCCCACCGCAAAGCAGCGCCCCGGGGCAAACAGCCGCTGGCTGATTTGCTGTTGCAGCTTGGGGTCGGGGGTTGCACTCATTAACACCAGCTGCAGGTCGTCGCGCAGGATTTGCACCTCCTGCAACAGCGCCCAGAGCAGATCCTGGTTGAGGCTGCGCTCATGGATTTCATCGAGCATCACGCAGCCCACGCCCTCCAGCTCCGGATTGTTGAGCAGCCGCTGCAGCAGCACGCCGGGGGTGGTTACCAAGAGTTGGGTTTGGCTGCTGGTACGCGCGTCGTAGGGCACCTGATAGCCGACAAGGCCACCCACCGCTTCACCCACTAATTGTGCCAGGCGCCGCGCCAGGGCCTGGGCGGCAAGAATGCGCGGCTGCACCAGAATCACCTGTTCACCAGCGGCCACCTGCGCCAGAACCCACAGCGGCGCCAGGGTGGATTTACCCGCACCTGGCTCGGCTTCGAGCAATAGCGGTGTTGCCTCAAGCGCGGCCATAAACTGGGTGCGCACGTGGCTTAAAGGAAGTTGCGGTAACTGGTCTAACCAGGCATGGGACTGAATCACGAGGAAGAACTACACAGAAAAGACAGGGTATTTTAACCCGAAGATAAGCACAACTGACTAGCCCCGCGCCTGCCTCCCAGAAGCCGCCAGGTGAACGCTAGAGAAATTGATTAACTTCACCTATGCTGGGCAAATTTGCCGTGCGGGCTCTCGCCACACACCAGGCCTCTGATCAAAGTTCCGGGTTTTATCGGCGCATTTTTATTCTGGATACTCCCTATGCAATTAATCGATTGCTCGTTTGAGCAGCACTCCCCAGCCATACTCGCGATTTTTAATCAGGCTATTCTCACCTCTACCGCACTTTACGAATATCAGCCGCGCACCGAGGAATTTATGCGCAACTGGTTTGCGCTTAAGGCGGCCAACCGGTTTCCAGTAGTGGGGGCGATTAATGCGGCGGGTGAGCTCATGGGCTTTGCCAGTTACGGCAGCTTTCGCGCGTTTGAAGGCTATAAGTTTACGGTGGAGCACTCGGTTTACATTCACCCCGACCACCAGCGCAAAGGCCTGGGTAAAGCGCTGCTGCAGGCGTTAATAAACCGCGCTCGCGATCAGGGCTACCACGTGATGCTCGGGGTTATTGATGTGAACAACAGCGGCAGCATCGCCCTGCATCGGCAATTGGGTTTCAGCGAACAGGGGCGGCTCGCGCAGGTGGGTTTTAAATTTGGCCGCTGGCTGGACGTGGTGATTTATCACCGCTTGCTTTCCGAATAGTTAGGGCCTGTTAACACTACCTGGCCGCTTGCTAACACTAATTGAGTTTGGCCAATTTGCGTTTGCGCTTTTCTTCGTAGAGAAACTCATCGGCGCACTGCAAAAGCTCCTCCAGCGGGCGCGCCTCACCGCTGGTAAACGGATAAAGGCCCAGGCTGCAACTGAGCGCGTAGTCGCGCTCGCTGGTGGAATTAAAATCCATAAATTTTTCATAGAGTCGCTCGCGCAGGCTGGCTGCTTTTTGCTGGCTAAAGCCCGCGCTCATTACCACAAACTCATCACCGCCCATGCGGCAGACTAGATCCTCACTGCGAAAAATTCCGGTAATTAAATCGGCGGCAGCACTCAGCGCCCAATCGCCCTCGGCGTGGCCGTAAGTATCGTTAATAATTTTCAAGCCATCCAGGTCGATAAATAACATCAAAACCTCGCGCCCGGTATTGTGGCTCAACCACAGCGGGGCGCGGTGAAAAAAGCCGCGACGATTGAGCAGGCCGGTAAGCTCATCGCGTTCGGCAATTTGTACCAGACGCGCATTTTGGTGCTTACTCAGCTCCAGATGTCTTTCCTTTTGCTGCAGCTGCTCGGTGAGTACCACCCCCACCACCAAGCCGGAAATTTCCTGGCGCAGCCACTCCAGCGGCGCCTGCAGGTTTTCGCTCATATCCAGCGCCACCAAACCATAGTGACGATTGTGTTGAAACAAGGGCAATACCACCAGCGATTGGTTGGCGCCCTCGCCCATCAGTGCCCCGCCTAAAAGCCCTTCCACCGCCAGCGGCCGCCCCTGCGCATCAGGCTGCAGGCGACCGTTGCGAATATGCAGCAACAGACGCAGCTGTGCCGGTATATCGACACCAAATAATTGGTAGTCAAAATTTTGCGGGTACAAGCCCAGAACCACATTGGCAATGCGCAACTGGGCAAAGGTTTTATAAAGCGATTCCGCTATAGCTTCCACGGCAAATTCTGCCACTGGTGCTTTCACATGGTGGGTTAACAAATGTTGTTCGCGCTGCTGTTGCAATTGCTTTTGCAATTGAAATTGGCGCAATTTAGCGGTTATGACGATTTGCCACTTTTGCATTTGTTCGGCACAGGCAAGCACAAACCCCGGCGCCGGTGCCACCCGCAGGCTCGGGCAAATATCCAGCAAATGCCGCTGCAAATAAAACACCAGTGATTGCAAGTTGCTAATATCGCCCTCGCAGGCCAGGCACTCCTGGGCAAACTCGCCTATGGCCACATCCATCCACTGGTTTTTTTCCACCTGACGCAAACAGTGCTCGAGAAACAACAAGTAACTTTTGTATACCGATTGCCGCTCGACGGGTAAATCCAGTTCGGCCCAGATGCGCTCGCGATAGTGATTGTTCACCGATGGGATTTCACCTTGAAACGCCTGCGCCTGGGTAGGCAAATTGCCCAGGTGGGCGCCCACACAACCGCAAGTTTGGCGCACCACCAGACGCAAGGGCACACGTGTAACCAGCGGAATGGGCTTGCCATCCATGTGACTGAGCAGCAGCTCCAGCGCCATCT
>CBINKF010000437.1:0-3435 GCA_966251115.1 uncultured Cellvibrio sp. | reverse complement strand
TATGCTGGGTGAAATTCGTATGGCCGCGGAAACAATTTTTACCGCATCCAGCGAAATAGCCCAGGGGAACGCCGACCTTTCCAGTCGCACCGAGCAGCAGGCTGCAAATTTGGAAGAAACTGCCTCCAGTATGGAGGAGTTAACTTCAACCGTGAAGTTAAATGCAGATAACGCCAAACAAGCCAATGTATTGGCCGAGCAGGCTTCATCTGTGGCTACCGACGGCGGCCAGTTGATACAGCAGGTGGTTACGACGATGAATGACATTAATCAGTCGGCCCAAAAAATTTCGGACATTATTGGTGTTATTGACGGCATTGCTTTCCAGACCAATATACTTGCACTTAATGCTGCGGTAGAGGCAGCGCGTGCGGGCGATCAGGGGCGCGGGTTTGCGGTGGTGGCATCTGAAGTGCGAACTCTGGCTCAGCGCTCGGCTAATGCCGCCAAGGATATTAAGGGGTTGATATCAGACTCGGTACAAAAAATTGAAAGCGGTAACTCCCTGGTGGGTAAATCTGGGGATACCATGCGCAATATAGTCACAGCGATAAAACGCGTTAACGATATAATGGCCGAAATAGCCGCAGCATCGGCGGAGCAGTCGCAGGGTATACAGGAAGTCTCTACGGCGGTAATGCAAATGGATGAGATGACCCAGCAAAATGCTGCGCTGGTAGAGGAGGCAGCGGCAGCAGCGGAAAGTTTGCAGTCTCAAGCTGATCAGCTGACTCGCAACGTGGCCAGATTCAAACTGTCTCAATCAGAGAGCTCCGGGTTTGCCGCCGCGCCCAAAGCCTTATCCCCCTCGAGATTTCAAACCGCAAAACCGCAACCGATAAAAGCTAAAGCGAGCCCTAAAAAGCTCAACCCACCCAGGGCCGATCAAGATGATGAATGGGAGCAATTTTAATCGGTTACTCGCATTGTTCAACAAGAGCCAGTGGAATGAGCGTGGATACTCAGCTGCGGGAATTTGAATATCGCGATGCTGATTTTGAGGCAGTGCGAAAAATTATTTATCACAAAGCCGGTATTAGTCTCTCCGACTCGAAAAAGCAGTTGGTCTATAGCCGCTTAGCCAGACGCCTGCGTTTTTTGGGTTTTGCTAACTTTAGACAATATCTTGAATTTTTAAGGGAAAATGAAGCAGAGCAGGAAGAGTTTGTTAATGCGCTAACGACTAACCTGACTGCTTTTTTTCGAGAGCCGCATCATTTTGCTATTTTGGCCAAGTTTGTTAAAACGCATCGTCAATCCAATCGCCGTTTACGTATCTGGTGTGCAGCTTCAAGTACGGGAGAGGAGCCCTATTCAATAGCTATGACCCTGGCAGAAGCCTACGGCTGCTTGGAGCCTCCTGTGGAAATAATAGCTTCTGATATTGATAGCCAGGTGTTAGAGCAGGCCCAGAACGGAGTTTATCCACTGGCGCGATTGGATATGCTGACTTTGGATCAAAAACGTAATTTTTTTTTGCGCGGCAAAGGCCCCAATATAGGTAACGCCAGGGTCATTTCAAAACTCAGAGAGTTAATCGATTTTCGACGTATAAACCTATTGGATACTAGCTGGGGCATAGCCGCACCGCTGGATGTGATATTTTGCCGAAATGTCATGATTTATTTTGATAAGCCAACCCAGATTAAAATTCTCGAACGTATGACGCATCTAATGTCGAACGATGGGCTTTATGTGGCTGGTCATTCCGAAAACTTTTCCCATGCCTCTTACCTGGTACGGCTGATAGATAAAACGACCTACCAGTTGGCTGATCATTTGCGCAGGAGGTGAGATATGGATTATGACAACAATGTTCACCTCGCTCCCAACCTTTATTTTGACCGCTATTTCGATCGCGAAGCCGTAAAGATATTACCTGGCGAATATTACGTTACTACCGGCGATAAGATGATTGTTACCGTGTTGGGCTCGTGTGTGGCAGTATGCCTGCGCGACCGCTTTGGGGCTGGCGGTGGTATGAATCACTTTTTACTGCCCAATGATGGCGGTGAGGGCGGCTTGTTAAATTCATCGGCGCGTTACGGTGTGTATGCAATGGAGTTGTTAATTAACCACTTGCTCAAGTTGGGGGCGCAGCGATCTCGCCTGGAAGCTAAAGTGTTTGGCGGTGGCAATGTCTTGAAAGGCTTAACCGTGAATAATGTTGGTCAGCGCAACGCCGAGTTTGTATTGGAGTATTTACACAATGAAGGAATTCCCGTGCTGGCTCAGGATCTGCTCGATGAGTATCCGCGCAAAGTATATTTTTTTCCTGACACTGGGAAGGTGATGGTTAAAAAAATCAAATCAGTGCATAACTCTACCATTCTAGACCGTGAAAGCGAGTACCGGATGCGCGTTAAATACAACCAACCCAGCGGCGATGTTGAGCTTTTTTCCTAGGCGCCCTAGATTCCCTGAATATTTGTGGAGTGAATTGTGCCCATCAAAGTGTTAGTGGTTGATGATTCTGCGCTGGTTCGCAGTTTGTTGTCGGAGATAATTAATACCACACCCGGGCTCGCTCTGGTTGGCGCGGCACCAGACGCCTATGTCGCGCGCGATATGGTAAAAAAATTTAAGCCGGATGTAATTACCCTGGATATAGAAATGCCGCGCATGGATGGCTTGAGCTTTTTAGAAAAACTGATGATTGCTCGCCCCACCCCCGTTGTGATGATTTCCACCCTGACAGAAGCCGGAGCCGATGCCACTATCAGGGCTCTGGAATTGGGTGCCGTTGATTTTATTCCAAAACCCAAATTGGGCGTGGTTGAGGGAATTCGCGAATATACCGCGCTGATAGTGGAAAAAATTCAAACAGCGGCAAATGCGAAAGTTAAACCTTTGCAAAAATCTATGCAGCGTCAGGACACTGCTGTTCCGCATAAAGCTACAAGTTTTAGTTTGAAATCTACCGAAAAGCTAATTGCGATAGGTGCATCTACGGGTGGTACTGAAGCTATTAAGGAATTATTGTTGCAGTTACCTCCAGCGGTACCCGGAATTGTTATTACCCAACATATGCCGGCCGGCTTTACCCGCACCTATGCTGAGCGGCTTAATCGCCTAACTCGTTTACATGTCATCGAGGCCCAGGGAGGTGAGCGAGTATTGCCTGGTCACGCTTATTTAGCGCCTGGCGGGCATCACTTAACGGTAATTCGCTCGGGGGCGGACTATCTGACTTGCCTCTCCGATGCTGAACCCTTGCATCGGCACCGGCCAGCGGTGGACGTAATGATGAATTCGGTAGCGGCGGTGGCGGGGCAGAATGTGATTGGCGTTTTGCTTACGGGTATGGGCAAGGATGGGGCCGCGGGGATGTTGGAAATTCACAAGCGCGGTGGTTACACCCTGGCGCAGAGCGAAGCCAGCTGCGTGGTCTATGGCATGCCCAAGGAGGCGGTTCTGTTGGGCGGTGTTGATGAG
>CBINKF010000436.1:0-3437 GCA_966251115.1 uncultured Cellvibrio sp. | reverse complement strand
CCATCAAAGCGAATGACGCGCCCCCGGGTGCGCAATTCATACTCGCCCGACGCCACCACCACGCTGGTACTGGTGTACTCGGCGGGGGTCATTTGACAGGCTACAAATTGCTGCCAAATCAAACCATACAAACGCTCCGCATCCCGCTCCATACCTGACAGCTGATTGGGCTGGGTGGCCACGTTAGAGGGGCGAATGGCTTCGTGCGCCTCCTGCGCCCCCTCTTTACTGGAGTAGGTAACTGGCGCTTCGGGTAAATATTTTTTCCCAAAATTATCGAGTATGTAACTGCGACAGGTCTCCAGGGCGTCCTGGCTCAAATTGGTTGAATCGGTACGCATGTAGGTGATATAGCCTGCCTCGTACAAGCGCTGGGCCAGCATCATCGTCTTTTTAACGCCAAACCCCAGACGGGTACTGGCCGCCTGTTGCAAGGTTGAGGTGATAAAAGGAGCCGAAGGTTTGGATTGGGTCGGTTTGTCCTCGCGGTTTATAACCTTATAGCTTGAGTGCTGCAGTGCTTTTACGGCGGCCATAGCCTGGGTTTCATTAACCGGCCTGAAAGCCTCGTCGCCCTGCTTTTTAACCTCAAAAGCAGCGACCTGCCCGGACTCCGCTTTCAAATCGGCGACCAGCGTCCAGTACTCTTCGGGCACAAACGCGCGGATTTCGCGCTCGCGTTCAACAACCAAACGAACGGCCACAGATTGAACGCGGCCGGCAGATAAGCCGCGAGCCACCTTTTCCCACAGCAGCGGCGAAACCATATAGCCTACAACGCGATCCAGGAAGCGACGCGCCTGTTGGGCGTCGACCCGGTTTTGGTCAATAGGACCGGGGGATTTAAAGGCATTTTGAATGGCTGACTTGGTAATTTCATTAAAAACCACCCGGCGAAAGCGCGATTCGTCACCGCCGATAGCCTCGCGCAGGTGCCAGGCGATGGCCTCTCCCTCTCTATCCAAGTCGGTTGCCAGATAGACTGTGTCGGCCTTTTCGGCGAGCCTTTTCAGCTCTTCAACCACCTTTTCCTTACCTGGCAGTATTTCGTAATGAGCCTCCCAGCCGTTTTCCGGGTCAATGCCCATGCGCCCAATGAGCTGGGACTTGCTTTTTTCAGCCTGGTATTTGGCTTTTTGCTCCGGGTTCATCTTGCGCGTAGCGGCGGCCTGTTTGGCGCGCTCTTTCGCATCCACAGGTTTACTCGCACCACTGGTCGGCAGATCGCGAATATGACCAATACTGGACTTAACGACAAACTCGTTTCCCAGATACTTATTGATCGTTTTTGCCTTGGCGGGTGATTCGACGATAACTAAGGATTTTCCCATGGTGAGCAACTAATTCTCTATGCAAAAATAGGCGACACTGGGTGATTTTTCACCCGGCCATTTGTAGTACAATTGGACCACTCTTGTAGACTAGCCCAAGAAGGTGCGCATATATAAGTCCTGAGTTTCGAGGGGTCAAGGGACTTTTATGCACTAATCTGTCTAAGTGAGAAGCAAGTTGATGTTATTTCCAACCCGATCAAGAGCTCAATCCAACTTTAAGAAGGCTTTCTATGTGTATGATTAAAAAGAAAATTTAGTTCAAATTAGGATATTGAGCAAGGCTCCCGACCCCCACCCAGATAACCCTAGCTAAAACTTCTTAATTACGCATGGCCATTTTTGTTGTTTTGATGCTGATCGTATTTGCAGCACTCCTGGTTGTCAGTGTTTTAACCAGTATTCAGAGACGGAAGCAACTGCGCCGCTTGCAGCAGCGGCGCTTGCGCCTGGAAGTAGACTCGCTCAACGAGATTATCGGCTGCCTCGAACTTACCCTGCCCAATCAGTTAATCGCCCACCATCTCAATGACAGGGTGGTTGAGCTGTTCAGGGAAATGCTCGAGCTGGAGGATTATCACCCTGAGCGCATTCAAAGCTACCTTAAAGTGGCCGAGGAGCGAGGTCAAAAGTTATCCAACCCGCTAGGTGCCTTTAGCGTCAGTTACCAGCGCGAAAGCGATGCGCAAATCGCCAAGGCCCAAAACCACCTACTGGACGCCCTGCACTATCTGCCCCAGTTGGTTACTCAGGGCAAGCTGCGCGAGGCGGAATTGGATGCTTATCAAACTGAATTGCGCTGGGCGCACCTGATGATTCCGGTAATATCCTACATTGCCCAGGGTAAGAAGAGCGCGACCCTGAACGATAGATTTACCGCCCAGGCCTATTATCGCAAAGCGCAAACCCTGTTGATGGAATCGCTGCACAACGATCCGCGTCGGCTCAGGCTTATAAAGGAACTGAGCGAATTAATTGAGGGTTCGCGCCCCGATCTAAGCCGCGAGTTTCGCGACTCTGCCAATATCATGTAAGTGCGATTTATTAACCTGCTGCTTGCAATTGCGTGAGCAATAGGCTTATAGGCTCGAGGCTTGATTCGCCCTCGCGCTCATCCCAGTAAATGCTCACCCCACCCGGCCCCGAGCTTAGGGCGAGAGCTCCGGCGGGAACCTGCGCAAGCAGACCTTTCAATAACACCTGTTGCGCCTGCGAGGGTCGGGACTCCCCCACCCAGTCCCACTCCTGCCAAAAATTTGCCTCATGGCTGTAGCTGGTTCGACGCAAAACCCACGAGGGATTATCACCAGCGGAGTTTTGGGGGCCGAGAAAATAGCAGGGCATAGGTGCCAGGGGCTCTAAATCGGTTTTTAAGGCGGGGGGCACACGCAGTGCAAAACCCAGACCCAAGTGTCTTGCCTGCAGGCGCAGACGCTCGCGCCGCAATTGCGCGGGCCTGGGCTTGAGCATCATTACCGGCCCGACAATAAGGGACACCACCACCACAAATAACAAAACCAATTTCCAACTCATTTATATTCCCCATCGAGCCAGTGGGCGCCGCGCCCTATGTTGCTCCCAATCAAGTTAAAACTGCTTTTTATATATCCGATTTTGAATTTAACGCGTCGGTCTCTCCAAAAGAACTATTATATAAAACAGTTACTCAACACCTAATCGCGCGCAAGCCGAACCAATGCCAGTTTATTGATCGCTGGCAGACAGTTACGGCCTGTTGCCGCCAGAACAGCTGCATTTGGGAAGATGCTCAGGAGGCATAAAATGACCAGCGAATTTACCAGCTACAAACACGTTATCGTAGGTGTGGATCTCTCCGAAGACTGTCCACAGGTGGTGCGCAAAGCCGCCGCCATCGCCAAACTGTTTAATGCCAAACTCACCCTGGCCCATGTGCT
This sequence comes from uncultured Cellvibrio sp., assembly GCA_966251115.1. Classification (GTDB taxonomy): domain Bacteria; phylum Pseudomonadota; class Gammaproteobacteria; order Pseudomonadales; family Cellvibrionaceae; genus Cellvibrio. Next base: position 190 of record CBINKF010000436.1, on the reverse strand, counting down.
GGAACCTATCGCCTTTGCCTACGGCGGCGATATTCCAGTGGATCTGTCCGGAATCCAGGAACAGCAGGTACAAAAGGCCGAGGCGGACCTGGCGGAGCTAGCCAAAGCAACCAGCTATCCAATTCAGCAGCAGCACGTGCTGGTGGGGCAGCCAGCGGCAGAACTGCATTACCTGGCGGAACAAGAAGCT
>CBINKF010000435.1:0-3442 GCA_966251115.1 uncultured Cellvibrio sp. | reverse complement strand
CGGCATCGGTGAGCACTACCTGGCGCGTACTGCGATGGCAGAGGCGAATATTCAACTGCTGCTCGGTGTCGGCGATCTGCCGGCTGATGCGCGCGCGGGTGGTATCCAACTCGCGCGCCGCAGCGGCAAAACTCCCGGTGCGACTCACCACCAACAGGGTTAACAGGGTATCCAGGTGCTTTTCGTTCATTGATAAGATTCAATTTTGAGACAATCTGTACGGCAATTGTATCTTCTTTAATACAGATAAAAACAACAGAATGACTCCCACAGCGACTCATACAGAATCCTTCAGTCGCCCAATTCACCACCAGAGCATCTATCCAGGAGAAGATTATGAAAATCGGCATTTTAGGTTCAGGCGATGTCGCCAAAGCCCTGGCCAAGGGCTTTTTGGCCCAGGGCCACGAGGTCACCCTAGGCACCCAACACGCCGAAAAGCTGGCGGAATTTGTCGCCGCCCATCCCCAGGCGCAGGTAAAGGATTTTGCCGCTACCGCCGCCGAGGGCGAGTTGATTGTGCTTGCCCTCAAAGGCAGCATCGCCCAGCAGCTGCTGGCCCCGTTAAAGCATTCGCTGGAAGGCAAGGTGGTGATAGATACCACCAACCCCATTGCCGATGCTGCGCCGGTCAAAGGCGTGCTGCAGTTTTTCACCGGCCCCAATGACTCCCTCGGTGAGCGCTTGCAGGCCGCATTGCCCGGCGCACGTCTGGTTAAGGCCTTTAATAGCGTGGGCAGCAGCTTTATGGTCAACCCGCAGTTCCCCGGCGGTAAACCCAGCATGTTCATCGCGGGTAATGATGCCGAAGCCAAGCGCCTGGTGGCGCGCATTGCCGAGAGCTTTGGCTGGGAACTGGAGGATATGGGCGAGATAGAGTCGTCGCGCGCGCTTGAGCCTCTGTGTCAGCTCTGGTGCCTGCCCGGCTTCCGCGAAAACCGCTGGAGCCATGCGTTCAAATTGCTTAAGTAGGCACTGACCAGGGCGAAGTTGTGACGAATGGGGCGCTTTCCATTACAATCGCGCCCCGTTCCTATAATTGATTAGCCAGTTGCAATGAGCCGAGACTTCGCCAAAAAAAGCCGCGCACCCGCGCGCAAATCCTCCAGCAGCAAAAGCCAGACACCCGCCTGGGCGTGGTTTATTGCCGGCGGCATTCTCGGCGCCTTTGCCGCCAGCCTGTTTTTTATCAAACACCCGGTAGTGCAGGACAAACCCGCCAAGGCCGAAGAAAAGCCCAAGGCGCAAAACAATATCCCCAAGCCGCGTTTCGATTTTTACAAGTTGCTGCAGGACAGCGAAACCATAGTACCCGCGAGCGAAACCAATAACGCCGCCGAGGACAAGCCCGCCGCCGAGAAATCCACCACCGAATATATCCTGCAGGTGGGCAGCTTCCCCGCCGCCGAGGACGCCGACAAGCTGCGCGCGCAGTTGATTCTGCTGAATCTGGATGCGCGCATCGAGAAAGTGGAAATCCGCAAAGGCGACCTCTGGCACCGGGTGGTAGTCGGTCCCTTCGACAGCCAGGCGGCGCTGACCAAAGCGCGCACCACCCTGGTCAACAACCAGTACAACGCCCTGGTGCTCAAGCGCGCCAAAAGCAAGTAGCTACCCGCTCCCAAAGCGAGCGCTTGAAATGCCAGGCGCTCGCCCCCACTTCTGCGGCTTCTCCTAACGTTTTTTAAAGGAAACTCCGTGACTACGATTCTTTCGGTGCGCCGTGACGGCCAAGTGGTAATTGGCGGCGATGGCCAGGTCTCCCTGGGCAATACCGTGATGAAAGGCAATGCGCGCAAGGTGCGCCGCCTTTACAAAAACCAGGTTATTGCCGGATTCGCCGGCGGCACCGCCGACGCCTTCACCCTGTTTGAACGCTTTGAAGCCAAGCTTGAAGCCCACAACGGCCAGCTCACCCGCGCCGCGGTGGAGCTGGCTAAAGACTGGCGCACCGACCGCAGCCTGCGCAGGCTTGAGGCGCTGCTCGCGGTCGCCGATAAAGAGGCCTCGCTGATCATCACCGGCAATGGCGATGTGATCCAGCCGGAAGACGATTTAATCGCTATAGGTTCGGGCGGTATGTACGCCCAGGCGGCGGCGCGCGCACTCTTGGAAAACACTCAGCTGGATGCGCGCAGCATTGTCGAAAAAGGCTTGAAGATTGCTGGCGATATCTGCGTCTTTACCAATCACAGCACCACCATTGAAACGCTCGAGTACTAATTACTCCGGCTAGCCCGCCCCTCTGGCGGTACAGTGCGCGCGGACACGCCGTAAATACCTCCCTGTAGGCTTGACTTCGGCATCCCTGCCTCAGTCAGTCCGCACGCACTGCACCGCCAGAGGGGCTAATAAGCACCAACATTAATGAGCTCTATATGTCCACCATGACCCCGCGCGAAATCGTGCACGAACTGGATAAACACATAGTCGGCCAGCAGGACGCCAAGCGCGCCGTGGCCATCGCCCTGCGCAACCGCTGGCGGCGCATGCAGGTGCCCGCCGATATGCGCGGCGAAATAACCCCCAAAAATATTTTGATGATTGGCCCCACCGGCGTGGGCAAAACCGAAATCGCCCGCCGCCTGGCCAAGCTGGCCAACGCGCCCTTTATTAAAGTGGAAGCCACTAAGTTTACCGAGGTGGGTTATGTCGGCCGCGATGTTGAAGCCATTATCCGCGATCTGGTGGATGTGGCAATTAAACTGCGCCGCGAGCAGGCCATGAAATCCGTGCAACACCGCGCCGCCGAAGCGGCCGAAGAGCGTATCCTCGATGTACTTTTACCCCCCGCGCGGGATTTTTCCGAGCAGGAGCAAAAGCACGAATCATCCACCCGGCAGATCTTCCGCAAAAAATTGCGCGAGGGCGATCTCGACGATAAAGAAATTGAAATCGACGTGGCCGCCGCCAGTGTCGGCGTAGAGATAATGGCGCCGCCGGGCATGGAGGAAATGACCAGCCAGTTGCAAAACATGTTTTCCAATATCGGCCGCGACAAAACCAAAAAAGCCAAACTCACCGTCAAAAAAGCCTTCAAGCAACTGCAGGATGAAGAAGCGGCCAAGCTGGTGAGTGAAGAGGATATTAAAACCCAGGCAGTGGAAGCAGTTGAGCAAAACGGTATAGTGTTTATCGACGAGATCGACAAGGTTGCGCGCCGTGGCAATGTCAGCGGTGCCGATGTCTCGCGCGAAGGCGTGCAGCGCGATCTGCTGCCCTTAATCGAAGGCTGCACTGTGTCCACCAAACACGGCATGGTTAAAACCGATCATATTTTGTTTATCACTTCGGGCGCCTTCCACCTGAGCAAGCCTTCGGATTTAATCCCCGAATTGCAGGGTCGCCTGCCGATTCGCGTCGAACTGCAGGCGCTGACACCCGATGATTTTGAACGCATTCTCACCGAACCCACCGCCTCGCTCACCGAGCAGCAACAGGC
>CBINKF010000434.1:0-3457 GCA_966251115.1 uncultured Cellvibrio sp. | reverse complement strand
TAGTCCTTAAGGTAGGCATCCATATTGGCGTAGGCCGAGTTGCCTACGGCTATACCGTCGAACACCTCACTAAAAGGATCGGGGATGGGATAGGTGTACTCGTTGCCGTTCACCTTCAAGCCAGTTGGAATACCCATGATGCGCGCGCCGCGATCAGTAATGCGGGCGGTCATTGGATCGGGAGTGATATAGGCGGAATCTGTACTCGCACCCACCTTCATTTCGCCCTTAAACGAGATAGAACCCCACCAGCGATGTGTCATGGTGGGTTGGTTGGCAGCGGGAGCCACTTTTTGTGGATAAATAGGTGTTGGCGTTCCTATAGGATTGCAGCTGCTGACACCCGGATTGACTACCCCGGCGTTATAAATCCAGTTGCCGTAGTCAACGGTGCACTTCCACCCGGCGGTATTGATGGTGTCGCTGATATTGCCTGAGCCATAGCTGACAAATGCCGCCTGGCTGAGCTGGGCAATACCCCAGGCTCCCAGCAACAGCAGGAGTTTATTGAAGTTACGCATAGTTTGTACCCGAGTCGTTATTGATTATTGGCGTTGGGTAGATGACACAATCCCGCACTGATATCACAAGCGACCAGGCGCAGACGCATTGACTGCGGTTGCGGAAACGCCCAGAAGTAATACCGCTCTTGTCCGGTGCTCTTATTGTTATCTTCGGCTGTTCCTGTCCTTACCCCTGTCCGGGGATGGTGTCGGTTTTACCACTGGTACAGTGTGGACCCACAGAGGCAAAGCATCGTCCCATGTTAGGGCGCAAGCCTAAGGTGGGCAGTTCCACTTTGACGGCAGGCCAAAAGCGAGACCGAAACATCCGCGCGCTCCTGTAGGAAAAATTCCCCAAGTTTTCTACACTTACGCCAGTGCCACGCGAGACACGACTATGCCCCGGACTATGCCCTGGACTCCGCCAAGCCAAGCGCCCTGGCACGCCAGCCTCGCGCTGCTAGCGAGGCTGCTGCTGTTGGCTTTTGCGCTTCCCACCCGAGCCGAACCCCCGGCACCCAGCGCCAGCGGAGCTAAAAGCCTGGCTAGCATGCAGGTGATGTACTACAACCGCGGCGAGCTGGACGCGCGCCACGCCTACAAGTACGAAATCATCCATCAGGCTCTGGAAGTCACCCGCCCTGAGTACGGCGACTATCAGATAATCCCCTACGCCATGGAGCCCAGCGCCAAGCGCCAGTCGCAGCTGATAACCGAAGGCAAAAAAATCAATATTCTCTGGGCCTCCCCAGGCACACCTACCACCAGCAGCAGCGCTATAGAAATACCCGTGGACATACTGCGCGGACTGCTGGGCTACAGAATCTGCCTCACCAATGGTGCCAGTGACCAGTGGCCCCAGTTAAACAATATTCGCGACCTGCAACAGCTGCGCATTGGGCAGGGTTTAAATTGGGGCGATATAGGCGTCTACAAACTCAACGGCATTACCCCTCTGCAATCCAACACCTTCGAGGGCTTGTTTGACATGCTTAGCGTCAACCGTTTTGATTGCCTGCCCCTGGGAGCAGATGAAGTTCTGTTTACCTATCGCCAGAACCAGGCCAAGTACCCGCAGCTGCAAATTGAACCCCACTATCTGATTCACTACGAATACCCGCTCTATCTCTATGTCAGCAAAAGGTTTCCGCGCCTGGCGGAGCGTATCAAGCTCGGCCTGCACAGGCTGCAGATAACGGGGGCCTTTGAGCAATTGTTTGAAACTTACTTTGCCGCTGACCTCAAACAGCTCCACCTGGAGCAGCGCCAACTGCTCTGCCTCAAATCCCCTTACCTGGAATCCAAACAGCAGAGCTGCAGCCCCAAGGCTGTGTCTGACTTTATCCACAAACGCAAAAATTAGTGCCATGTCTGGGGCATAAACCCGGCAAAAGACGACTATAATCAGGCCAAAACCACAATTATCTTGCGCCTATTAGCCATTATCTTTTACCTACTGCCACCGACGGTGGAACCCCTGATGAGCTTGCGACATCTGCTGCTCGGCAGCCTTTGCTTATGGATATTCTGGCTGGCGCCCACAGCTGCCTACAGCCAGGCGCCGATGCGCATCATGTACTTTGACCGCGGCAGCAAAGATGCCCGCCACGCCTACAAATTTGAGTTGATTCGCCGCGCATTGGAAGTCACCCGCAGCCAATTTGGCGATTATCAAATTATTCCTTTTGCCGATGAGTCCAGTGCCAAGCGCCAGGCCCTGCTGATCAACGAAGACCGGCGTCTTAACCTGCTGTGGGCCTCGCCGGGCACGGCCATTGCGAATGCCGAAGTCATTACCATTCCGCTGGATATTTTGCACGGCCTGCTCGGTTACCGGGTGTGCCTGATTAACCGCGGCTTCCCGCCCCCGGCAAGCATTTCCAGCCTGCAAGACTTGAATATTGGCCAGGGGCTCAACTGGTCAGACAACGAAATCTACAAGCACAATGGCATCAAGGTAACCCAGGCTCCCAGTTTTGAAGCGCTGTTCGATATGCTCGCCGCCAAGCGCTTTAACTGCCTGCCCTTGGGCGCCGATGAAGTTTTATTTACCCTGCGCGAAAAACAGGCGGATTATCCCGAGATGGCGCTGGAGCCGAGCCTGCTTATCTATTACGACTTCCCCATTTATCTTTATGTGAGTAGAAAGGAGCCATTACTGGCCAAGCGACTCAGCCTGGGGTTGAAACAATTGCAGCAATCGGGTGAGTTTGACCAGCTTTTTTATCACTACCACAGCGCAGACATAGCCGCCCTGCACCTGCGCGAGCGACGCGCCTTTTGCCTGGTATCGCCCTACCTTCCCCGGGAGGGACAGTGCAGCGGCCCCCTTAAATACCCGGATATCAGCTCCATACATCGACCACAAGATACAGATACCCGGCATTGAAGCCCCGCGGGCTTTAACTAAACACCAAATCAAACGGCAAAAAAAAGGCGATCCGAAGATCGCCTTTTTACCTGCGCCTAAACCTTAGTTTTTCGCGCGCTCTTCCAGAATCGCTACCGCAGGCAGAACCTTGCCTTCGACAAACTCAAGGAAGGCGCCGCCGCCAGTGGAAACGTAGGAAATTTTGTCTGCCAGGTTCCACTTGTCGATAGCAGCCAGGGTGTCACCACCGCCAGCAACAGAGAAAGCTTGGCTCTCGGCAATCGCGCGGGCGACCACTTCGGTGCCCTGGGCGAAGGCGTCAAACTCAAACACGCCGCAGGGGCCATTCCAGAGTACGGTTTTGGCGTTTTTGATAATCTCGGCCACGCGCGCTGCAGTCTCCGGGCCGTAGTCGACGATTTCTTCGTCGGCCTGGATCTCGTCAACTTTTTTGGCCACGCACACGGAGTTGTGATTCCACTCTTTAAAGCCCTCTTTGGTCACCCGCACGTCGGTGGCAAAGACCACGTCAGTTTGCGCGCGCAGGCGCTGGGCTTCGGGGATCAGGTCTTTTTCGCAGAGG
>CBINKF010000433.1:0-3493 GCA_966251115.1 uncultured Cellvibrio sp. | reverse complement strand
CCCATAAAAGTGGGAATACCTAACAGGCAAACCGATAGCAGCGCGCGGGTCCAGCCACCTATGGTGAAACTGCGCGCTTGGCCGTGATCTTTGTTAACGATAATAATTTTCATTGGGAAAACTAGGTTTTACTGGCTGAATAAAATTTATTGCCAATTCAGATATCGCTGAATCGACCCGAGTTGTTCACAATTCGAATGAGGACTTTTCCCTGAAATGGCGCTTATTTTAATAAAAGCGTTTTATATCAACAGGTTAACAAGAGAAAAAAGAAGGGTAACCCGTGCGTGCATCCTTAACCCCAGCCCATTTTGAGGGCTGAGTAAAGACTATCGCACAGACTTTATTGCTTTAACAAGCGGAAATTTTAATCACTTCAAATTATTTCAAACCCTTTCACACTTCTAAGCAGCTGCAAAAACAGGCAAATAATTGACTGGCGCGCGATCATCTTGATCAAAAGTCACCCACTCCCAGGCATCCTTTTGTTCAATTAGCAAACGCAGGGCGCGATTATTGAGCGAATGTCCAGACTTGTGCGCGCGATACTCTGCAATAAGACCATGGCCTAGAAGGTAGAGATCACCAATCGCGTCCAGCACCTTATGGCGCACAAATTCATCTTCGAACCTGAGCCCCTCTTCGTTCACAATACGGTAGTCATCTACCACTATGGCATTGGCGGTGCTACCTCCGCGAGCGAGACCTTTGGAGCGCAGGTATTCAATTTCGTGCATAAAGCCGAACGTGCGTGCGCGGCTGATCTCTTTAACAAATGCGGATGAGGAAAAATCCACTTGCGCATGGGGTTGGCGCCCCTTGAAAACCGGATGATCAAATTCAATCGAAAACGACAATTTGAATCCGTCATAAGGCAGGAAACTCGCGAATTTATCACCGTCGTGAAGGGTCACTTCCTTAAGAATACGCACAAATTTTTTGGGAGCGGCCTGCTCTACCAATCCGGCGGATTGAATCAGAAACACAAAAGGAGCAGCGCTTCCATCCATGATGGGAATTTCTGCGGAGTCCAATTCCACTATAGCGTTATCAACACCCAAGCCAGCCAAGGCCGACATAAGGTGCTCAATAGTTGATACGCGTACATCCCCGCTCACCAGGCAAGTAGAGAGCGTAGTTTCACCCACATTAAATGCAGTGGCGGGAATCTCCACCACTGGGTCCAAATCCACGCGACGATAGACAATCCCCGTATCTTCCGGAGCTGGCAACAAGGTCAAATGGATATTTTGACCTGTGTGCAAACCTACACCGGTAGTGCGAATAGGGCTTTTAAGGGTTCTTTGTCTGATCATCAAGGAAGTTTCCCGGTTAAGTTGCGACAAACGGAATAATTAAGCGCTGGATTCGATAAACAGGGGAAGGGTCGAAACGGCGTCAATCTTAACAATTCGAGCGGTTGGCAACCAGTTAACGCAAACAATTAGCTTGATAGCTATTTTATTACCTTTTGATGTATCCCAGTTGAACAAATTTTGCGCAGAAAACACCGGGGCGCAGTCAACATCCAGATGGGTGTGGCCTCATCTGTTTATCGAATGCGCCCCAGGCAGCCAGAGGGACAAAACACGGGGCGACTCCTTGGCCCTGCCGTTATTCTGGAACTCCCTCCAGCCCAGCAGGCTTAGTCAGCCTGACGACGCAGAAACGCTGGAATATCGAGATATTCCAGCTCTTTGTCGCCCAGAGGTGCAGCCAGCGCCGCCGCCGATGCACCGTGACTATTGGCGCGCAGGCCGGCAGAGCGCTCTACACCATAATCCATGGCGCTTGCAGAAGCGCGACGGGTATTGTCCACCACCACTTTGGTCGCAGCCGTTTTGGTTTCTTTGGCGGCAGCCACTACACCCAGGCCAGTTGCCACTACAGTAACGCGCAGTTCATTGGTCATTTCCGGATCAATTACCGTGCCCACCACCACAGTCGCATCGGCAGAGGCAAATTCCTCAATGGTGCTACCCACTTCCGAGTATTCGCCCAGAGACAGATCGATGCCAGCCGTGATATTCACCAGAATACCACGCGCGCCCTGCAGGTTGACGTCTTCCAGCAAGGGGCTGCGGATAGCCGCTTCGGCAGCTTCGCGCGCGCGATTTTCGCCAGTCGCGCGACCGGTGCCCATCATCGCCATGCCCATTTCGGACATCACGGTGCGCACGTCGGCGAAGTCCACGTTGATCATACCTGGGCGAATAATCAGATCGGCAATACCCTGCACTGCCCCCAACAATACGTTGTTCGCCGCTTTAAAGGCATCCAGCAGGCTGGTTGATTTACCCAATACCGACAACAGTTTTTCATTGGGAATAGTAATCAGCGAGTCAACCCGCGAACTCAATTCCTTAATACCTTCATCGGCAATCGCCATGCGCTTGCGGCCTTCAAATGGGAAGGGCTTGGTCACTACCGCAACGGTGAGAATACCCAAATCGCGCGCGACTTCGGCAACTACCGGTGCAGCACCCGTACCTGTACCACCGCCCATACCGGCGGCGATAAACACCATATCGGCACCGCGCAGGCTTTCGGCGATACGCTCGCGATCTTCCATCGCGGCCTGACGCCCCACTTCTGGATTGGCACCAGCACCCAGGCCTTTAGTCATGGAGTGCCCCAATTGCAGCACGGTGCGCGAGTCAATATCTTTTAACGCCTGGGCGTCAGTGTTGGCGCAGATAAATTCCACACCTTCAATTTTGCTGGCGATCATGTGCTTAACGGCATTGCCGCCGCCACCGCCAACACCAATCACTTTGATTACAGCGTTTTGCTGAATACTATCTACTAATTCAAACATAGCCACACCCCTTTTTTCCTTTGGTACATATTAAAAAATAAACGTCGATAAACGATTGGGTTAAAAAAACCAACCTTAAAAATTACTTTGGAACAATTTCTTTAATTTACTCAGCAGCGACCCTGAGGACTCTTTACTGCTTGGCCCTGAATAGCTCCTTTCTTGCTGCTGCTTCATGGCATAGATCAACAGACCAACTCCGGTGGAGTAAATCGGGTTGTTGACTATGTCCGACAGGCCGCGAATATTTTGCGGTGCCCCCAGGCGCACCGGCATATGAAAGATCTCCTCGGCCAACTCAATAACACCTTCCATTTTGGAGGTGCCGCCAGTCAGCACTATGCCTGCCGCAATTAAATCCTCGAAGCCACTGCGACGCAGCTCCGCCTGCACCAGCGTGAAAAGTTCGTCGTAGCGCGGCTCGACAACTTCAGCCAGAGCTTGACGCGACAGATCGCGCGGCTGGCGATCGCCCACACTAGGCACTTTTATGGTTTCATCCGGGCTGGTTAATTTAGCCAGCGCACAGGCGTATTTAATTTTTATCTCTTCGGCATTCGGTGTGGGCGTGCGCAGCGCCATGGCGATATCGTTAGTAACCTGGTCGCCCGCAATGGGAATAACGCCGGTATGACGAATGGCACCATCTTTAAAGATTGCAATATCGGTAGTACC
>CBINKF010000432.1:0-3493 GCA_966251115.1 uncultured Cellvibrio sp. | reverse complement strand
TGTGGTACTGCTGGATGAAATGGAAAAAGCTCACCCAGGGGTGCAGGATGTGTTTTACAACCTGTTCGATAAGGGCACCATTAAAGATGGCGAAGGGCGCGATATAGATTTCCGCAACACTGTCATCATCATGACCTCCAACGCCGGCGAAGAGCATATTCGCGCTATGTGCGCGGCGGCGGAAGTTCGTCCCGAACCAGAGGTATTGCTCGACAATTTCCGTCCGCAATTGCTGCGTTATTTCAAACCGGCGTTTATTGGTCGCACCACCGTAATTCCCTATTACCCGCTGGGCGACGACGACCTGCTGAAAATTTGCGAAATTAATATGAATCGCATTCGCAAACGTGTGCGGGACCACTACGACGCCGAGTTCTCCTATGGCGACGAGGTAATGCTGCATATACTGGCGCGCAGCCAGGAGGTGGATACCGGCGCACGCAATATCGAAAACATCCTGACGCGCACATTGCTGCCGGCCCTGGCATCCGAGTGCCTGGGCAAAATGGCAGCTGGTGAAGCCATCAATAAAGTGCACGTGGATGTCACGGAAGAAGGGCAGTTCACTTACCAAATTTCGTAACCCAGGTGATTGCGGCAATCCAACACAGTCAAATACAGGGAGCCGGTGGGTTCCCTTGTAACTCCCTCCGTTTACCCGTTCATCCCATGATGTTTATCTACCTGACATGAAGTTTATCTACCTGAATAGTCGCGGCACCTCTGCGCCACTGCGTTGGCTACTGGCAATGTTGCTGCTGGTTCCAGCACTGGCCTGGGCTAAAACTGGCAACACTCGCCAGACGCTGGAGTTGAGCAGCCAGTTTGAAACGAGTGTCTATCAAACCCTCGAAGCGGCGTCAGCCCAGGGCAAAGTAGAACCGGTGAAAAGCCTTGCGCAGTTAGTGCAAATGGTGAATGGGCTGAAGGCGGAACAGCCGGCGCAGACGTTAATAGCCTTGCACCGGTACAAAAACTTTTTAATTCAGAGTGGCAACAAACCCGATGCCCAGGCGCTAATTCACACAGCCTTACAATTGCAGGACGCACAATTTGTGCGTGACTTATTGGTGGAATTTGAGGCCGAGGCCGATGATTACGCCGCAGCGCGCGCCAAGTTTGAGTTGGCCCGCTATTATGCGGACTCACTGCAATGGCCGCGGGTTCTGGAGGAGTTTAAGGAGAAAGAGGTATTTGACCGCTTGCCGCTGGAGCAGGGAACTGAGGCGCAATTACTGGTGGGTACCGCTCTGCAAAAATTAAAAAAACATCGCCAGGCGATCAGTGTTTACGAAAAAATAAAACCGGGAAGTCAGGTTTATCGCCTGGTATTGCTAAATTTGGCTACCGCCTATTTGCGCCAGGACTGGTGGACAGATGCGCAGCTGGCGATAGAAAAATCCCTGCAGCTAAATGAGCAGCAACCCACAGAGCTGGATTACCGGATGCACACGGTGCTGGGTTTTGCTCAGTTGCAGTTTGGCTTTTATCGCGATGCGCGCACCAGCTTTCGCCAGGTGGCGTTGAGCAGCAGCTACACGGAACGCGCACTCTTCGGTTTGGGCCTGGCGGCGCTCAATCAAAAGGATTTTGCCGGTGCGCTCAATGCGTTTAGTCGGCTGCGCGCGCTAAAAAGCAACGACATTTCGGTTGCTGAATCCTATTTGCTTTACGCTTTTACGCTGCGCCAGATGCAACAGTTTGACGCCTCGCTCTCGGCCTATCAGGAGGCGATTGACTTTTATCAGATGCAACTCGCCCGATTCAACGACACGGGACAAATGGATTATCTGCGTTCAGAGCACAGGCGCGACCCACTGCTTGCCAACCTGCAAAAAAAACAAACACTGGTTGCTGCTTTGCTTAAGCTTCAACCTGGCTCCGCAAATTTACTCGCCTTGGATAACACCCTGGTTGCGGCGCTATCGGCGCGCCGCACGCAATTTTTAAATGCCGAAGCTCAAGATCTGGAGAGCTATCTCAGTCAATCCAAATTTGGACTCGCCTCGCTCTATGACCCCAAATAAATTTACCTTCAGATTGCTGGGCCTGATGCCTCTGGCGCTGCTGACTGCTTGCTCCCAGACGCCGGAAAAACCGCAGAACCTGGCTGACTGGGATACGCAAAATACTGGCGCCGCCCAGGCCCCGGTATTTGTTGCCCCAAAAAGCCAGGCCGAAATTCAGAAGGCCTACGAGGATTATTTGCAAGGCGCTGGTCAAGAGGAGAAAGGGCGCCGCGCCGCGATGCGCCGTTTGGCGCGCCTGGAAATGGATAAGCTGCGCGCTATCGAAAATAAAGCAACTGAAGCCGACAAAGCGCAATTGTTGGATGAGGCCCAAGCCGAAAGCCTGCGCAAAACCGTGGACTTGCTGCGCTCTACCCTGGCGGAGTTTCCCAACGCCAAGGATGCGGATTTAACGCTCTACCAATTGGCGCAAAGTTACGAAAAACTGGGTATGGCGGACGAGTCTCTGGATGCGCTGCGCCAGCTTACCGAGCGCTTTCCCCAGTCCGCTTATTTTGCCGAGGCGCAATTTCGGGTGGGGGAATTTGCTTTTTTGCAGGACGATTATCTCAACGCCGAAATCGCCTATACCGATGTGGTTTTTGCCGGTGAAGCCCATCCACTGTACGAAAAAGCTTTGATGAAGCGCGGCTGGTCGCGCTTAAAACAAAGCCTCTATCCCGAGGCGACCGAAGATTTTGTTACCGCCATTAAACATCGGGAATTTGGTCGCTATCAAACGCTTTCAGCGAGTGACAAAAACGACTTTGATGAATACCTGCGCGCTTTAACCCTGGCGGTGCGCTCCAGCGGCGATTTTGCCGCGTTGGATAATTACTTTACTGCGCCGGGCGATACCGCTTACATTTTTAACGTCTACGCCTTGGCGGCCCGCTTTGAATTGCGCGATAAAAACTTTGCCAGCGCCGATAAACTGATGGAGGAATTTATCGGCCTGCACTCCAAGGCGGCGCAGGTGGCAGATGCGCGCCTGCAGCAGTTGACTATATTGCGTCTTTCAGGGGCAACCGATAAATACGCCCAGGCCATGGAGAATTTTTACACCAGCTATGGCCCGGATTCCGAGTTCTGGCGCGCCCATAAATCCGCCGATAATTACGGCGAGATTGTCGAGGCGCTGCGCGCCAATATGCTGATCCTGGCGGATGCGGAGCAAAATAATTATCGCCAGCGCAAATCCAGCCAGTCCTTGGAGCAGGCACAGCGCTGGTACCAGCGCTATCTTAAGCACTTTAAAAACTACGCGCGCCAGGACAAGGTCTATGTGGCCTATGGCGAGTTGCGCGCAGCGCAACATGATTATGCGCAGGCACTGGCACAATTTGAGCAGGCCGCTTATGACGGCGAACTGGTGCTGGATAAAGAAGCGGCTTACGCCACTATCGACCTGAGTGACAAACTGGTGCAGCAGTCGCAGGAGCCCGGTCCCTGGCTGAATAAATTATTCAGCTATGCCAGCCGCT
>CBINKF010000431.1:0-3506 GCA_966251115.1 uncultured Cellvibrio sp. | reverse complement strand
CTATGTGGATCAGGAATTTGAACCGCCCGCTGATCCTGGTGAGTTTGATCAAAGCGCCTCCTATGCGGCTACCCGTTTAGCGACAGATTTTCGCTATGAGTTACCTGGTGGCGTGTCCTTCTTTCACAACAACGAGTTGGTTTACTCGCTGGAGGATTCCAAAGACTGGCAGCTCAAGACCTCAACTGGCCTGAGTACCATGTTGCTCAAGAAGGTTTATTCGGAGTTTAAAGTGGATTATTGGGTATTTAATGAACCGCAACCCACCAAAGAGCGCGCCGATACCCGCATGTCGGTAGGGGTTAGCTATAAGTGGTAAACTGGCGCTAAGCCAATAGATTGAATGTGGTTTTTCATGCCGTTACTGCTTTTTATCCTGTTTGTCATCGCCGAAGTTAGCTTGTCGTCGCGTTTTGCTCATTTACTGGGGGTGGCGGGTACCTGGGCCTGGTTGCTCGGGGCTTTTGCCCTGGGTGTGTGGTTGCTTAAGCGCCAGGGGCCGGCCGGATTGATGCGTACCGCACAACAGATGCAACCCGGTGCCAACCCTGGAGATGCACTCTTGGCCAGCCTGTTTACCCTGCTGGCGGCAGTGCTTTTGATTATTCCCGGCATACTGTCGGACATGCTGGCGCTGCTGTGCCTGATCCCCGGACTGCGCCAGTTGCTGCTGCGTCGCTGGTTGACCAATCTCGCCGCCAGCGGTCGCTTTCAGGTGTTTGGTGCCGCCCATTTCCAGCGCACTCACTTTGAACCCGAAAGCTCTAAAACCGATGGTTTCGACAGCGGTAATGTCTATGAGCACCAGGGCTCGGCCCGAGTGGATGAGGCGCCGGTTGCACTTGAAGACGCAAAATCCACCACCCAATCCCCTCGCAACGAGCAATAATTGCCCGAACCAATAAAAATCTTCGCTTGCGCTGTTGAAATTCATCCTTCCAGCCCCAGATAGGGTTCACCCACGATTTTGTCCGGAGTTGCTCTGGCAAATCCGGCAGAGCGGGGCACTTGAAATCGAGAGCTTCGTCTCTATATCGCCAACACGCTGGGGCAGTAAGCCCCGCGCTCGTTAACCTTGTTTGTTAGGAGACATGAGTCCATGAAAATTCGTCCGTTGCACGATCGCGTTGTAGTACGCCGCAAAGAAGAAGAAACCAAAACTGCCGGTGGCATCATCCTGTCGGGTTCGGCCAAAGAAAAACCCAACCAAGGCGAAGTGGTAGCTGTAGGTCATGGCCGTGTGCTCGCCAGCGGTGAGCTGCGTCCACTGGATGTAAAAGTCGGCGACACAGTGGTGTTCGGCAAATACGCCGGTAGTGACACCATCACTGTCGATGGCGAAGAGCTGGTTATCCTCAACGAATCTGACATCAAAGCGGTTCTTGAATAAGAGTTCTCCAACTTTGATTTTCCCCGTGGATTGACCCAATCCACCCGAGTAAACGAATTTTTGAAGGTAGGAAAAAATGGCAGCTAAAGAAGTTAAATTTGGTGATAGTGCACGTCAACGCATGCTCGCTGGTGTAAACATCCTGGCCGATGCAGTTAAAGCGACCCTGGGCCCAAAAGGCCGCAACGTAGTGCTGGAAAAATCTTTCGGCGCGCCCACCATCACTAAAGACGGTGTGTCTGTCGCTAAAGAAATCAGCCTGAAAGACAAGTTTGAAAACATGGGCGCGCAAATGGTGAAAGAGGTTGCCTCTAAAGCCTCTGACGACGCCGGTGACGGCACCACCACCGCGACTGTTCTGGCTCAGGCCATTGTTAACGAAGGCCTCAAGTCGGTTGCCGCTGGCATGAACCCTATGGACCTCAAGCGCGGTATCGACAAGGCTATTGCCGAAGCGGTTAAGCACATCAAGTCTATCGCTGTGCCCTGCGCCGACAGCAAATCCATTTCGCAAGTGGGCACTATCTCCGCCAACTCTGATTACTCCATCGGCAGCCTGATTGCCGAAGCTATGGAGAAAGTGGGCAAAGAAGGTGTTATCACCGTTGAAGAAGGCACCAGCCTGGAAAACGAGCTGGATGTAGTGGAAGGTATGCAGTTTGATCGCGGCTACCTGTCTCCTTACTTCATCAACAACCAGGACAGCATGAGCGTTGAGCACGACAGCCCTTTCATCCTGCTGGTTGATAAAAAAATCTCCAACATCCGTGAGCTGCTGCCAGTTCTCGAAGGCGTAGCCAAGTCTGGCAAGCCGCTGATCATCATCTCTGAAGATCTGGAAGGCGAAGCTCTGGCTACTCTGGTGGTGAACAATATTCGCGGTATCGTGAAAGTTGCCGCTTGTAAGGCCCCAGGTTTCGGCGACCGTCGCAAGGCGATGCTGCAGGATATCGCTGTATTGACTGGCGCGACTGTGATCTCCGAAGAAGTGGGCCTGGATCTGGAATCCGCCACTCTGGAGCACCTGGGTACCGCCAAGCGCGTCACCATGAACAAAGAGAATACTGTGATTGTTGATGGCGCTGGCAAGGCTGACGAAATCAAATCACGTGTTGCGCAAATCCGTGTTCAAATCGAAGAAACCACTTCCGATTACGACCGCGAAAAACTGCAAGAGCGCGTGGCTAAACTGGCTGGCGGTGTTGCCGTGATTAAAGTGGGTGCTGCCACCGAAGTGGAAATGAAAGAGAAGAAAGCGCGCGTTGAAGACGCCCTGCACGCAACCCGTGCTGCGGTGGAAGAGGGCGTGGTTCCTGGCGGTGGTACGGCGCTGATCCGCGCGGTGGCGGCCATTGCTTCTCTTAAGGGTGACAACGAAGATCAAAACGCCGGTATCGGCATTGCTCGTCGCGCTATGGAAGCACCTCTGCGTCAAATCGTTGCCAACGCCGGTGACGAGCCTTCTGTAGTTGCGGACAAAGTGAAACAAGGTTCTGGTAACTTTGGTTTCAACGCCGCCAGCGGCGAATACGGCGACATGATCGACATGGGTATCCTCGATCCAGCTAAAGTAACCCGCACTGCACTGCAGGCTGCTGGTTCAATCGCTGGCCTGATGATCACCACCGAAGCCATGGTTGCCGACCTGCCAGAAGACAAACCCGCTGCGCCAGATATGGGCGGTATGGGTGGCATGGGCGGTATGGGCGGCATGATGTAAGTTGCCCCAACCCGGCATGATTAACGTAGTTTTTACCAATCGCGCCCATAGTCTGCACTCATGGAGTGCAGCGGCGCGCTCTTGCTGAAATTGCGATATAGTTACGGCCCTCAGTGGGCCGTAATTGTTTTTACAAGAAACTGAACTGCATCGGCGCTGTTATTGCCTAAGTCTTACTCAACCGGCTTCTTAAATAAGTTGAAGCCGCTTGGATGAAGATTAACCGTGAACTAGGAGAAATATCATGGCTTTTGAATTACCCGCTCTGCCATACGCAAAAGACGCTCTGGCTCCCCACATTTCTGCAGAAACTCTGGATTACCACCACGGCAAGCACCACAAGGCCTATGTGGACAAGCTGAACACTCTGGTTCCAGGTACTGAATTTGAAGGTAA
>CBINKF010000430.1:0-3513 GCA_966251115.1 uncultured Cellvibrio sp. | reverse complement strand
GGCAGGGCATAAAGGTTTTGGGGTCTTCGGCGTTGATGCGGCACTCGAAGGAGTGGCCTTTGATAACGACATCAGACTGCTTGATGGACAGCGGCAAGCCCGAGCAAACGCGAATTTGCTCTTTGATCAGGTCAATGCCAGTGACCATTTCCGATACCGGGTGCTCTACCTGAATACGGGTGTTCATCTCGATAAAGTAGAAGCGGCCATCTTCGTAAAGGAACTCGAAAGTGCCGGCGCCCTTGTACTTGATGTCGATACAGGCTTTCACGCAGGCGGCGTAAGTCGCTTCGCGCACGTCTTGCGGGATGCCTGGCGCTGGTGCTTCTTCCAATACTTTCTGGTGACGGCGCTGCAGTGAGCAGTCGCGGTCGCCCAAGTGAATGGCATTACCCTGGCCGTCGGACAGTACCTGCACCTCTACGTGGCGCGGGTTCTGCA
Source organism: uncultured Cellvibrio sp. (assembly GCA_966251115.1). Classification (GTDB taxonomy): domain Bacteria; phylum Pseudomonadota; class Gammaproteobacteria; order Pseudomonadales; family Cellvibrionaceae; genus Cellvibrio. The sequence goes on along the minus strand of CBINKF010000430.1, from coordinate 3,072 downwards.
GGAACTTCTCCATGTACACAGTGCCATCGCCAAAGGCGGCCTTGGCTTCACCCTGGGTAATGTGAATGGAGTTGATCAGCGCCGCTTCGGTATGCACAACGCGCATGCCACGACCGCCGCCGCCAGCAGCTGCTTTAATGATTACCGGGTAGCCGATACGCTTGGCAATGCGCAGACATTCTTCCGGATCTTCCGGCAGAGGGCCGTCGGAGCCGGGCACGGTGGGAACACCCGCTTTTTTCATCGCCTTGATGGCTTCCACTTTGTCGCCCATCATGCGGATGACATCTGGGTCCGGGCCGATAAAGGTGAAGCCGCTTTTTTGCACGCGCTCGGCAAAGTCGGCGTTTTCCGCCAAAAAGCCGTAACCTGGGTGAACCGCTTCAGAGTCGGTAATTTCCATAGCCGCAATAATAGCGGGTACGTTCAGATAACTTTTGGGTGACGGATTGGGGCCGATACAAACGGACTCATCCGCCAGGCGCACGTGTTTTAAATCGCGGTCGATTTGGGAGTGCACGGCAACAGTTTTGATGCCTAACTCTTTACAGGCGCGCAAAACGCGCAGCGCGATTTCGCCACGGTTGGCGATTAAGATTTTTTGAAACATAACCAGTTCCTCAGTGATTAGGCCAGTGGCTTGGTGTGGCTAAATCAGGCGATAGTCACTAAGGGTTGGTCGAATTCTACGGGGCTGCCATCTTCTACCAAAATGGCTTCGATTACACCGGCTTTGTCAGCTTCGATCTGGTTCATCATCTTCATGGCTTCGATAATGCAGATGACATCGCCTGGCTTAACGTGTTTGCCAACTTCGATAAACGAAGGTGAGCCTGGGCTGGGTGAGCGATAGAAGGTGCCGACCATGGGTGATTTGACCAGGTGGCCGGAAACAGCGGGCGCGGCGGCAGGTGCTGCAGTAGCGGGAGCTGCGGCGGCGGCAGGAGCAGCGGCGGGAGCCGCAGCAGGCGCTGCAAAAGCGGGTGCTGGTGCGGTGAAATACTGAGTGGTGCCGCTATTGCGCGCGATACGAACAGACTCTTCGCCCTCTTTGATCTCCAGCTCGCCGATGTTGGACTCTTCGAGCAGTTCGATCAATTTTTTAATTTTGCGAATATCCATAGGATCCTCTCTGGCAACAGAAATGTTGTGGTTGTGGATTGTAGTTAATCAGGTTTTAAAGCTGTTTTTTGGTCGATGATTTTTAACGCAGCAGCAAGCGCCAGCTCATAGCTGTTGGCACCAAAGCCACAGATAACGCCTTCGGCAACATCCGAAAAGTAAGAGTGGTGGCGGAAGGCTTCACGCTTGTGCACGTTAGACAGGTGTACTTCGATAAACGGGATTGCCACCGCCAGGAGTGCGTCGCGTAGGGCGACACTGGTGTGGGTAAAGGCGGCGGGATTGATCAGGATAAAATCCACTCCTTCGCTGCGAGCTTCGTGAATACGATCAATCAGTTCATATTCGGCATTGCTTTGCAGGCTCATCAGGTGATGCCCCTGTTCGCGCGCGACCTGGGTCAGCTTGCGATTGATATCGTCCAGGGTGCTGGCACCATAAATACCTGGCTCGCGCAAACCGAGCATATTCAGGTTGGGGCCGTGAAGTACCAAGATGCTTGCCATGGACAGGAATCCTGCTGAGATTGTGGCGAATTTTGTAAACAGTTTTGCGCTATTTGGCTTTAATTGACCGGCTGAGCCAGTCTGGCAATTCAAGTGGGGGGAGTTTGCCGGAAAAAAAAGACGCTGTCCACGATAAGGGTAAAAATTTGTTTAGTTTGAAACAGTTCGCCGCATTTTTAACGAAGTTAGTTGCAGGTTGTCTAAAGGCAGGATGTGAAATAGCGCTTTTTAATGAAGGATACCGGCATCTTGCAGTGAATTAATAACAAGATGCCGGAAGTTGGCTAATTGTGCGGCTAAAATCTTTAAAAACAATTAAAACAAAGGCTAAAAGTGGTTAATTTACGTTATTTACCACTTCAATCAGTTGATCTTTGGTTAAAAGCTGGGGTAATACCTCCGCTTTGCCTTGGCGCCCAGCTGGGAACCAAAGGTATAAAGGCACGCCACTACGGCCATATTCTTGTAAAAGTGCAGTAATTTGGGGGTCGGTATTGGTCCAGTCACCTTTCAGTGTGGCTACATTATGATCGGCAAATAATTTTTCAATGGTGTCGGTATGAAGAGTTACACGCTCATTTGCCAGGCAAGTCAGACACCAGTCGGCAGTTAAATTGACGAAAACGGGTTGATTCTGGGCGCGCAGGTCCCGTAGCAATTGCGGGCTGTAAACCTGCCATTGGATACCTTCATTGTTTTGCTGACTCATATTGGCGGCTTTAACAGGAAGCAGAATCGCAGTACCCCAGGCGGCGGCAATAGCAACGCGGCGCAGTGCCTGCACAGCACCCTTAGCCTGCAGGTTGTAGATCCAAAAACCAAACGCAATGCTCACCGCACCTATGCAAAGTGCTGCCATGCCTGTCGCGCTGGTTTGATGTCCATAGACCCAAAGTAGCCAGACGGCACTTAAGTAAAGTGGATAGGCCAGGAATTGCTTAAGGTTTTCCATCCAGATGCCGGGTTTGGGCAGGCGAGCAGCCAGGGCTGGCGAATAGCAAAGCAGTAACAGTGGCAGTGCCATGCCAAAACCCAAAGCTGCGAAAATGCCCAGGCAAACGAGAGCTGGTTGGGTTAGCGCAAAGCCCAGCGCAGTGGCCATAAATGGGGCGGTGCAGGGGCTGGCGACTACTGCTGCCAGTGCGCCAGTGAAAAAGGAGCCGCTCAACCCGGAGCGCTCGGTGAGCTTTTGCCCTGTACCCATGAGCCCGGTACCAAAATGAATAACCCCTGACATACTCAGGCCCATCACAAAAAACAAATAGGCGAGACTGGCAATCAAGCCGGGGGACTGCAATTGGAAGCCCCAGCCTATGGCTTCACCGCCAGCGCGGGCGATGAGTAATATGACAGCGAAGGCCAGGAAGCAACAAATTATCCCCAAGGTGTAAAACCAGCCGTGAATGTGCAGACGATCGCGATCAGCCGCCGCCAGGCTCATGAC
>CBINKF010000429.1:0-3516 GCA_966251115.1 uncultured Cellvibrio sp. | reverse complement strand
CGGGGTGAATTTGAAAAAACTGAGCCATAACTACTCCTTAGGCTTATACGCCAGCCGCAGCTTACAAAGAGGCTTGTGCGCCAGCCGCGGCTGACAAAGGTAGGTATTGAGCAAACTCGGGCGCGGCCCAAATGGGCGTTACTCCGTTCGGCAGACAACCGAACTGGCCCAACTCCTGCCAGGGCTGGTCGGGAAAGTGAAAATCAGAGCCGCAGGACGCATACAGCCCCAAGCCCTGGGTAATGCGTGCCAAATCCTCCGTCAGACGATTCTCCTGGCGACCATTGATAACCTCGACCGCATCCCCGCCCTGGGCGGCAAAATCACCTATGAGGCGGCACATTTTCGTGCGGGTCAACTCGTATTTGGCCGGGTGCGCCAGCACCGCCAGGCCGCCGCCAGCGTGAATCCAGCGGATAGCCTCGCCCATGCCTGGCCATTCATATTTCACATCTGCGCTTTTACCCGTACCCAGGTATTTTTTAAACGCGGCATTGATGTTTTTTACCTTGCCTTGGGCCACCAGAAACTGGGCGAAATGGGGGCGCCCGACTATGGCATCCCCCGCAAACGCGCGCGCGCCCTCCAAAGCGTCTGCAACACCTACTTTCTCCAGGCGCTCTGCTATGGCCAGCGAGCGACGCGAACGCGCCTCCTCCTGCGATTTAACCGAGGTTTGCAGGTGATCCGACCCTGGGTCGATACACAGACCAAGCACATGGACATTAACCTTGCCCCAGGCCGCCGAAAACTCAACACCAGGCACCAGCGCTACCCCTTCCTTGTGCGCCGCTTCTTGTGCAAAAGCGAGACCAGCTATAGTATCGTGGTCCGTCACTGCCAGCACCCCGACTTTGCGCTCCCGTGCGCGCGCAAATAAATCGGCCGGACTTAAACGGCCATCGGAAAAATGAGTGTGGCTATGCAAATCAAAAATCACTGAAACTCCTAAATAACAAACCTGTCTTAAGCGCAAATTTCGATCGGGACGAACTTGAACGAAACCATTGGCCGAGCTACGGGTGCGTTATGAAATAATGACCAGTATCACGCATATTTCACTGGCATACCTATGCGACGAACAATTATGCGACGAGCAATTGCGATAAAGAGATCTATTTGCCCATGTTAGCCGATAAACCTGCTCAGAATTCACCCGAGGCCCCAAAAAATTCCAGCAATGGCGCAAAAAAGCCGCACAAAGAAAGCTTTTTAGCCAACCTGCTGATGAATATTGTGATTCCCACCTTAATTCTGACCAAGCTCAGCAGTGAAAAATATCTCGGCCCCACTGCGGGTCTGTTAATCGCCCTCGCCTTTCCCATTGGCTATGGTTTGCGCGATTTTTTCCAGAGCGGCAAATTCAATTTCCTCTCGGCACTGGGCGTGGTAAGCGTCCTGCTCACTGGCGGCATCAGCCTGTTGCACCTGCCCATACGCTATTTTGCAATCAAGGAGGCGGCCATACCCGGCCTGCTCGGCCTGGCCACGCTCATCTCTATGAAAACCCGCTTTCCGCTGGTGCGCACTTTTCTGTACAACGACAAGGTGCTCAAAATTGGAGTTATAGATAACGCCCTGAACGAGCGCCACACTCGCACATTATTTGATCGCACACTCAATATCGCCTCGTTCTTAATTGCCGGCTCCTTCTTTTTGTCGTCACTGCTCAATTTTATTTTGGCCAAAATGATTATTGTCAGTGAACCAGGCACCGAAGCATTTAATCAGGAATTAGGTAAAATGACGGCCTGGAGTTATCTGGTTATCGCCCTGCCAATGATGCTAATTTTAATGGGCACACTTTTTTATGTTTTTCGCAGTATCAAAGTACTCACCGGGCTTACCATGGAAGAAGCCATTAACGACGGCAGCGAAGAATCCACACCCCGATAATTTAGTTGCCAGTGCACGGCGCTGGCCCAGACCGAGATTAAAAAATGCTCTATGCCATTATTAGCCAGGATGTTCCCGCCAGTTTAGAAAAACGCAAGCTCGCGCGCCCCGCGCATCTGGCGCGATTGCAGGCGCTAAAAGATGCAGGGCGTTTGGTATTGGCCGGCCCACACCCGGCGGTAGATAGTAATGACCCGGGTGAAGCTGGGTTTACCGGCAGCCTGGTAGTCGCTGAATTTGCCTCTCTGGAAGACGCAAAAACCTTGGCAGACCAAGACCCCTACATAGAAGCCGGAGTTTACGCCAAGGTGCAAATTAAACCCTTCAAGCAAGTCTTTCCCTAATCAACCCATTCAAACATTTAACCAGCTGGAGACCAGCCCGTGAAAAAAATAACAAATCTTGCTTGTGTGGGTTCGCTTTTACTCTGTTGTAGCAGCCCGCTGGCATTTGCTGTGGATCGCTATATTTCCGATGTGGTTTATATTCCGCTGCACAGCGATAAAAGCGTTAAATCCAGCGTTTTGCAAAAAGGTCTGGTGAGCGGTACCAAGGTGGATTTAGTGCGCGAGGAATTGGGAACCGATAACAATCTCTGGTCGCTGGTCACCACCGGTGAAGGCATCCAGGGTTGGATTCGCAGCCAGAACCTGAGTGAAAAGCCAACGGCCGCATTGCGCCTGGCCAACCTCTCTACCGCCAGCCGCAATGCGTTAAATTTACAGAGTGAAAACACCGAGCTTAAGCAAAAGCTGGATCAGGTTCAGCAGCAATACCAACAACTGCTGACCGACACCGAAGATATGCGCCAGGCAGCAACAACGGCGGTCAACCTGCAGGACGACAACAAACGCATTCACACCGAATACCAATTGCTGCAGACGCGCGTAGATGTGCTTACCGCCGAGAATGAGCAATTGCGCAAAAATGACAACTACAGCCAATGGCTCTACGGCGCCGGGCTAGTGTTTGGCGGGGTTATACTCTCGTTTATGTTGCAGGGTTTCGGTGGTCGCAAACGCAAATCTGAATGGCGTTAATATTTTTTATCTAGTGGATTAAGTATGTTGAAGCTTCGTTTTATTGCTGTTGTTCTAGCGCTTTTTATATCCGGCCTGGCCGCCGCGGAAAACCCCAGGGTTGAATTAAAAACTGACCTGGGCACCTTTGTTATAGAGCTTTTTCCTAAAGAGGCCCCGGTTACTGTGCAGAACTTCCTGGCTTATGTAGACAGCGGTTTTTATGACGGTACTATTTTTCACCGCGTGGTGCCCGGTTTTGTCGTTCAGTGTGGCGGAATGACTTTTTACTTTAACGAAAAGCCGACCAATAAACCCATTAAAAATGAATCAGACAATGGTTTGAGCAACGACTATAAAACTGTTGCCATGGCGCACACCAACAACCCCGACAGTGCCACCTCGCAGTTTTACATCAACTTACAGCCCAACCCGGCGCTGGATGCAACAGACCGACGCCCCGGTTATACGGTTTTTGGCAAAGTGATAGAGGGCATGGACGTGATTGAAAAAATTGCCAAAGAACCGCGCTGTTTGTTTAAGGCCTTTCCCGAAGACCCCAACTATGCGGTGCGCATATTAAATGCGCATCGCTACAATA
>CBINKF010000428.1:0-3517 GCA_966251115.1 uncultured Cellvibrio sp. | reverse complement strand
GGGCATTATTCAAGTGGGCGTAAATTGTGTTTTGCTTTTGCAAACGCACCTGCAGGTCGGCCAGCTCTTTTTCCAATGCCTGGGTATCACTCAAGTCCAATTGTTGGAGTTTGGTGTCGAGCACGTGAACTTTATGCTGCGCAGCGAGCATAGCTTGCAGGCAGTCGCCGTAAGTGAGCGCTTTAAGTTTATCTGCCGCCAGCAACAGGGATTGGATTTCATCGGCGTAGTTATTGGCTGCCTGCCACTCACTCACCAGATGATGAAACTCCTCGCGTTTGGCCTCCAAGGCGCGTTCACGCGCGCCCTGACCGAACACCAGGTCCCCGCTGCTCATATCACAGCGAAACATGGCGTAGTTGCCCGAGCCCATACCGTCCTGGGTGATGCCGCGACGGGTATTTTTCAGCTCCTGAGCGCTAGCAACTCGCTGTACGTTGCCGTAACTGGATTTAATATAGGCCTCTGCCGTGGCATGGCTAAATTGCATTACCTCAAGCACAGAATCGCGTGAGGTTTCCGCACTGCGCTCCCAATCCTTGCGCGCTTTCTCGCCCTGAATAACCCGCGCGCGGTTTTGCCCGCCCAGGCCGCGCACTATGGCTATAGCGTCTGCTTCGAACGCCGGTTCAACAATAATTCCAAAGCGCGCCGCGCCTATATAGCCTTCAATTGCTGCCTGCCAATCGCGATCGGTAACTTCTACATAATCGCAGAGCACGCGTGCATCCGCTTGCGGGCACTGGTCGGCAATTGCATCCAGCGCAGCGCGCACAAAACCCGGATAACTGACTTGTTTTGCTTCTAACGCCTGAATTTCTCTGCGCTTGCCATCCAATTGTTTTTGCAGACGCTCGGCATTTTGTTTACGTTTATCTCGCTCCTGCGCCAGTTGATCGCGTAAATTCAAACGCAAACCTGATTTGCTCGACTCCTGGGTAAACAAGCCGGCAACAAAGGCGTTGTGATTTTTTTGCAGTGTAAGAATCGTATCCAAATGCTGATTGAGTGGTGCCGACTGATTGGCATCGCGAATCCAGTCGCGATTAAGCAGCTGGTGAATATCCGGTAACTGATCAACTTCTAAAATCTGTTTGGCGAGCTTCTCCAGGCCAGCTTCTTTTAGCGCAGGAACTTCCAAGGCTATGGAGGTAAGCTTTAACGCCTGTGCAAATTGACCTACAGCGGCCAGGTTGTGCTCGGCCTGCTGATGCTGGTTGCGCAGCTGCGGCACCAGGTTTTGCAGCTCCTGCTCCTGGCGCTGTCGCTCCTGCTCCAACTGATCCTTGTCGCGCAGCGCCGGTACACCCAGGCGTTTTGCCGTTGCAGCCAAAATCAGTTGATTGATTTCGCCGCGTTCCAATTCACAAGCTGCAAGTGCTTGCTGGTGCGCTGCCGAAGTTTCACGCAGCAGTTGCTGCTTGTGCTTGGCCTCCAGGTAAAGCGTCTGCGAATCGTTGTATTTGCGCTTGGCAAGTGCGTAATTGTGCACCTGTTGTTCTAACCAACTGGCGATAAAGTTATCGGCCATCTGTCGACCCATGGCCATGCGCTCTATACCCTGGCGCAGGTTGCGCGCATCGCTCTCCATGGTGTGAATGCGTTTAAGCATGGTGGAGACACTGCGAATCGCCTCGCCTAAATCGCGGTACTCCAAAATTTCATTGGCGACAAACTCGTCTATGCCCTTGATAGGTTTGTAGGCCATAAAGCGCGAGAATGCACGCGCCGCACCCATGGCTTCACGCTCGGACACCGCATCTTTTTTGCCGCGCAAAATGCCATATAATCGGCACAGATAGGATTTTTTCTTATCGTATTTTTCCACCTGGGCCTGCCCAAACTGGCGGCGCAAGCTGGCATAGAGTTTATCCAGCGGCAATACGTACTTGTGGCTCTTCTCTTCTTTGAGTAAATCCTTAAGGCTGAGCGCCACATCGGGCAACACAAAAAATTGCGTGTCGTCCAAGCGTGCCACTCGTTGTTGATTGGTACCCTGGCCGGTGGTTTCCAAAAACGCGCGCATACCTATCAAGGCGGTAAAAGGCTCGGCGCTTTCGCCCTGCGTGGGATGAAAAACCGCTGCCAAATAGCCATCGCAACCCTGCGGGCGCGAATAGGCACCGTCGTCGCAACCCAACACATAGGAGCTAAGCGTGCGCACCAACTTTCCGCCGCGACCGCGTTGACTGGATTCGTCCTGCCCCGGGTTAAAATGAAAGAGGTTATCGTGTGCCGCCGTCATTATGGTTTGAATGGCATCCGCCGCTGTGGTTTTGCCCGAGCCGTTGCCACCAGAGAAAAGGTTAATGGGGCCGAAATCGCATTCGGTATTGGGCACATTGCCCCAGTTAACGTAAATGAATTTTTTTAAGTACATAATCAGTCGTTGTCGGCAAACAGGGAGCGGGCCATATGAGGCACTTTTTTACTGGGAGCAGGAACTTCAGGTGTTTCGCTTTCCGGCTCTTCCGCCAACAGCATTTGGTTATCCACCAAATGCTGACGAATATTCTCCAGCCATTCGTTACTCACCAAATTGATAATTAGCGGACGAATTTTAATCCAGCTTTCATTGGAATCCACATCGGCTTCGCCAAAGTAACTCACCAGGCGCAATTGACGCAGACGCTTGAAGGATTGGCGACGCTCCCCCAGGTTTTCCGGCAGGCTGCGTTTAAGCAAACTTTTCATTGCCAAGGCTATGGCTTCCAACGACAGGGTTGCACAGCCCTGCTCATCGATTCCACCTTCGCGCAACGCTTTATCGTATTCGGCGCGCAACACCAGTATGAGTGCCACTTCATGCTGGTTTAAACGATTGCGCAAGCCGGCATTGAGCGGCTCATCAGTTTCATCGTCCATACCCGGCATGCGCGCACCGGGCGGCAGTATGCGCACAAAGCGAAAATGCGGATCGTGGTTAAAACGCAAACCAATCAAACTCAGGTATTCATTCACCAACTCGTGAATGCGCACAAAGCGGTCGTATAGCTCGGCTTCCACCTGGCTGTCATCGCGGCATAAAACGCCGTAATCCAGCAGCCGCTGAATCAGTTCGCGCCAGTTATCCAGCGATAAATTGTGTTTATCCAGCTGCTCTTGCAGCAGGCTGGTCAGACTAAGACTCATGATGTTCCCGGTTTATTAAACGGATGACAAATTCATCGCGCGCATGAAAATAAGTATCGCTCGCCACCAGAGGTGCGGCGTGCAGCCAATCGGCTTGCTGGCTGACTTCAAAACGGAATTGGCTGGAGAAATTTTCTGCAGCACCAATTTCAATGGCGTGAGACAAGTTGAGCAATTGCTGCATATTCTCGGCGCGCAATTCGCGGCTGGAAATTTCGCCACGCTGCGCCAGTGCCTGATGCACATAGTCACGCACACTGGAGGATTGCAAAATAAAAGCTTTGTCCAGCGCCTGCTGGATAAACAGCTCCTTTTGCGCCTCCTGATCCAGCGCCTTGTCCTCGTCCAATGTGGAGCGAATATATTGCAGGCCGCGCGGTGCGCG